>CAZGCG010000067.1:7569-12400 GCA_964524205.1 uncultured Sphingobacterium sp.
CCGTCATTTCGAAGGAGGTACGACTGAGAAATCTCGAACTCATGGCACAGCCATATCCAACAGATTTCTCCAAGCCATAGCGTTAATTATTCAGAATACGATTGATTCGCTTGTCGAAAGACGGGATATTGTTCGTAATTATTAAAACAACTTTGGAAACTTATCCGGAAAACTGTCGTTCATCATTGAATAAACGATTTCTACCACATCATCCACAGAAGGTTTGGTGAAATAATCACCATCAGAACCATAAGGGGTACGATGAGGTTTGGCAGTGAGTGTACGCGGCTGTCCGTCCAAAAACCGGTATCCATTCTGACGTTCCAGTACCTGCTGCATGATAAAAGCTGATGAACCTCCCGGAACATCTTCACCAACGACAAGCAATTTATTCGTCTTACTTAAAGATTCTGCGCACAGATTGTCAAGATCAAAGGGCAAAAAGGTCTGCGGATCGACAATTTCAATATCGATACCTAAATTCTCCAATTCCTCAGCAGCCTGTTCCACTATTCTTAAAGTTGAACCGTATGAAACAACGG
Organism: uncultured Sphingobacterium sp.; assembly: GCA_964524205.1. Classification (GTDB taxonomy): domain Bacteria; phylum Bacteroidota; class Bacteroidia; order Sphingobacteriales; family Sphingobacteriaceae; genus Daejeonella. The sequence continues at coordinate 8,112 of CAZGCG010000067.1, forward strand.
TGATATCCTTTCCTTCACGAATAATCTCAGCTTTACCCAGTTCCACTCTGAATTCACCTACATTATCAGGCATGGTTTCTTTCAGGCGGTAACCGTTAAGGCATTCAATAACCAGAGCCGGCTCATCTCCACGAAGGAGTGTATTGTACATACCTGCAGCCTGAGTCATATTTCTGGGCACACAAACATGTACTCCCCTTAAAGAATTGATGATCACCCCCATTGGAGAACCTGAATGCCAGATCCCCTCTAAGCGGTGACCTCTTGTTCTGACGATAAGCGGAGCTTTTTGTCTGCCTTTGGTACGGTAACTTAATGTTGCCAGATCATCACTCAGAATATTTAATGCAAATAGCAAATAATCAAGATATTGTATCTCTGCAATGGGTCTTAAACCGCGCAAAGCCAGACCTATTCCCTGCCCAATAATGGTCATTTCTCTGATACCAGTATCCGTAATTCTCTTTTTACCAAACTTAGCCTGCAGACCGGCAAAACCCTGATTCACATCCCCGATGGCTCCAACATCCTCACCAAAGGCAAGAACACGGGCATCTCGAGCGAAATTTGCATCAAAACATGCGTTTAGAATTTCCCTGCCATCAACCACTTTTGAGCTTTCAGAATATTCAGGTTTAAGCCCATCCAGATTTAATGGAGATTCCTTTGATCCTGTGAATAGTTTGGAATTATAACGATCAAAAATCTGGTCTTGCTGCTGCTCATACCAATCCAGTAATGCCTTTTTAGTTTCTGAATGATCATGTCGCAATAATCTTATTGCATTTCTGACCATTGCTATCACATCCTTACGGGATGGGTCAATACTTGTTTTAAGCTGAGTGGCTAACTGGACAAGTTCAGTCTTCTGCGTCTTTTCAACAAGACTGATAGCTTCATCCAATTCAGATTTCATTCCTGAATTGAACTCCGCCCATGCCTTCTTCTGACAATTACGAATATATATTTTGGCATTTGCTTCGATCTCATTCAACTCATCTTCTGTAGATATAGCTGATTCGATCATCCATTTGCGCATCTGCAACATGCAATCGTATTCATTTTCCCAGGCTATCCTATCTTTATTTTTATAGCGTTCGTGCGAGCCTGAAGTCGAATGCCCCTGTGGCTGGGTCATTTCAGTAACATGTATCATCACCGGAACATGCTGTTCGCGACACACCTTGATCGCCTTTTCATAGGTTTCACACAAACCGGGATAATCCCAGCCTCTGACTTTAAATATCTCGTACCCTTCACCCTTATCATCCCGCTGAAATCCTTTCAGAATTTCAGAAATATCCTGTTTGGTTGTCTGATACTCTGCCGGAACAGAAATACCATAGGCATCATCCCATATAGAAATTGCCATTGGCACCTGCAGTACTCCTGCAGCATTGATAGCCTCAAAGAAAATACCTTCTGAAGTTGAAGCATTACCTATGGTTCCGAAAGCGACTTCATTACCATTTACCGAGAAATTCTTTAAATAATTAAGATCCGGATTGTTCTTGTACAACTTCGAAGCCAGGGCTAAACCAACAAGACGCCCCATTTGTCCGCCTGTAGGTGAAATATCTGAGGATGAATTCTTGGTACTTGTAAGATCCATCCAGCTTCCATCTTCGTTTAAAAGACGGCTTGCGAAATGGCAATTCATCTGTCTGCCACCCGAACCCGGGTCAGCATCAGGATCTGTATTGGCATAAAGCTGAGCAAAGAATTCAGGCATCGTTAACATACCTGCAGCAAGCATAAAGGTTTGATCCCGGTAATACCCTGAACGCCAGTCGCCGGCCATAAAGACCTTAGCCATAGCCAGTTGAGCTACCTCTTTGCCATCCCCGAAGATTCCGAATTTAGCTTTACCGGTCAGAACTTCCTTACGCCCCAAAAGACTCGCCTGCCTGCTTTCAAAAGCAATTTTGTAATCATTAACGATTATGCTTTTGAATGCTTCAAAGCTTAATTCCTCTTGTTCCTGCAGATTGTTCTCGTTTACCCGGGTTTCTATCATAGAATTGCTTTATGGCCAAAAATAAGAAAAGAGTGCAGGAAATGATAATCCTGATGCAAAATAATAATTCGCTTTTTCAGGAATTAGCCAAATAATAACATCCGGATGATTAATAAATAAATGCAATCGCCTGATTTGGAATGATATTTGAATGATTCTGCCTGATATTGCTAAAATAAATAAAAGATGAAAAAAATATTAATCCTGTTAGCTGCCCTGATTGTCATTGTGGTTTTTAAGTCAATGCAGACTCAGAACAAAGCAGAATTCAAATTTGACAAGGAAACACATGATTTCGGACAGATCCCGCAGGGTACACCGGTTAGTGCTGAGTTTACCTTCACCAATACAGGTGCTGAACCACTGATCATTTCATCCATTGAAACTAGCTGTGATTGTATTATGACCAAATTCACAAGAGAACCTATTTTAGAAGGTGGTAAAGGAATCATTACAATCACTTATGATGCTGCTTTGCCGCAGGCAGGCTTTACAAAAGCCGTGAGGGTTAAATCCAATGCAAGAACTCCTATTAAAGTATTGTATGTTAAAGGTGAGGTTCGGAGCGCAGGCTGATAAATAATCTTAAATTAAAAATTAAAAAGCCTCTCCCATTCGGAGAGGTTTTTTAATTTTGTACCATGCCAGAAATTTCAAGTAAAGGCAGGCAAATGCCTGCTTCTCCAATTCGAAAGCTTACTCCTTTTGCCGATCAGGCAAAACGTGATGGAAAAAAGGTTTATCATTTAAATATCGGTCAGCCGGATATTGAAACCCCTCAGGGGATGCTCGATGCGATAAAAAATATAGATTTTAAGGTTTGGGCCTACACTCCCTCCGAAGGAACACTGGTTTATCGTACCAAGCTGACCGAATATTATAACAAACTGGGTTATGACATTAATCCGGCACAGATCCTGGTAACAGTAGGTGGTTCTGAAGCCATTACTATTGCGATGCAGGCCTGTGTTAACGAAGGGGATGAGATCATCATTCCTGAACCTTTTTATGCCAATTATAATGGATTTGCCTGCATGAGCAATGTAGTGGTGAAGCCCATCCTGTCTGTCATAGAAAATGGATTTGCTCTCCCTCCGATCTCTGAATTTGAGAAACTGATTGGTCCGAAGACCAAGGCAATTATCATCTGTAATCCAAATAACCCAACCGGATACCTGTATTCAAAACAAGAATTGGAGGCCCTAAGGGAATTATGCCTGAAATATAACCTGTTCCTGTTCTCTGATGAAGCCTATCGTGAATTTTGCTATGATGGTAAGGAGTTTATTTCTCCGATGCATCTCGAGGGACTTGATCAGCATGTGATCGTTCTGGATACCGTTTCCAAACGATACAGCGCCTGTGGTGCCCGTCTCGGTTGCCTGATTACAAAAAACAAGGACGTAATTGCCGCAGGATTAAAATTCGCACAGGCACGCCTGAGTCCGGGTATGGTTGAGCAGATTGCAGCAACTGCCGCAGTTGACACACCCGACAGCTATTTTGAACAGGTAAATAAGGAGTATACCATCCGCAGGAATACACTTGTTGAGCGGCTTAACAAAATTGAAGGGGTATTTTGTCCGAATCCGGGTGGTGCTTTTTATGTTGTTGCAAAATTCCCGATCGACAATGCCGATAAATTCTGCCAGTGGATGCTGGAAGAGTTTGAATATGAAAATTCGACAGTAATGATGGCTCCCGCGACTGGATTTTACAGTACTGCAGGGGCAGGAAACAACGAAGTACGTTTGGCATACGTTTTGAATAAGGAAGATCTGGAAGCCGCAATGACCTGCCTTGAGAAGGCATTAAAAGTGTATCCGGGACGGGTATAGTGGCTTTTGCAGGGATGCTATTGTAATATTTCGTATCTTTGTATTATATCTTTTCATCAAGAATTCTGGGGCCGACCGGAATTGACAGGATGGAGGCAGGTATGTAAGCATGCAGCGCATTGTAAGTATTAGCGCTTAAATCTGAACTTTCAAACCACAATTGGCGAAAATAACTACGCCTTAGCTGCTTAATTTAGAATTAAGTAAGCTTTTGTTCCGTCAGATTCTGTTCTGTAGTCTGACATCAGGAGCATCGAACAACAGGACTGGCCAGGGTTTAATGGTGTGATAATCCGGTAAGACAAGACATCTACGGAAGACGGTACAGGTAAGCAGTTGACCTTCCCCTTCCCGACAATTAAACAACAGCTAAGCATGTAGAAAGCGTAACATGTCCCATGTTTGGACGAGGGTTCGAATCCCTCCGGCTCCAC
>CAZGCG010000068.1:0-12334 GCA_964524205.1 uncultured Sphingobacterium sp.
GCATTTCGGTTTCAAAATCTGCCGGAGGATCATTAAATGCCAGGTGTCCGTTTTCGCCAATCCCTACCAAAGCCACATCAATCGGATGTGCCGCAATAATTTCATTTAATCGCTTGCATTCTGCCTCCGGATCATTCTCGCCATTTACCAGATAGCTGGCTTTTAGGGGAGAGACCAGATTAAGGAAGCGCTCTTTTAAATACTTTCTGAAACTTGCTGGTTCTGTTTCTGGTAATCCAATATATTCATCCAGGTGAAACATAACCACTTTCGACCAGTCAATGCTCTGATCAAGTACAATATTTTTTAAAGTTTCGAACTGGCTTGCACCTGTTGCAAGAATCACGTTAGCTTGTCCCTTTTCTGCAATGGCACTTTTAATTCCCTCAATAGCAGCGGCTGCAGACACTTTTCCTAATTCGACAGGGTTTTCGGAGATAATAATTTTCATCAGTAGTTTTAATTGTCAATTCAATAGTCATAAACCTTTAAAGGCTCATGCTTTAGTTCATTTATTTTTTAGCTGTAACAGTAATTTCAATTCTTGCAGGTCCGATCAGACTTTTAATTCCCATTATTGAACGTGTTGGACGTGGTTCATCAAAATAAGTACGATAAACTGTATTCATACGTTCAAATAATTCCATATCTGTCAGATAAACCTGCACTGAAACTACATCCTTATAATCCATATCTGCTTCTTTAAGAATCACCCCGATCTTATCCAATGCCTGCTTTACTTCTGTTTCAAATTCTTCAGGAATTGTACCGGTTTTGGCATCTTCACCACTAAATCCGGCGACATAAAGAGTTCCGTCAACAAGAATACCGGGTGTAAATGGGAGTCCGCGATTATAACCCTCAGGCATAATTATTTTGCGCTCAGATGAAGCTTTTTTTGTCTCTGTTGAGTCTGTTGAGACAGTGCCTACGCAGGATGTCAATCCGAAAATGAGTAAAGAACCTAATAAAATTGTTGATTTCATGTTTTTTGATTTATTATTTAAAGTGATTAAAGTACAATTAATAAAGTGGTAAATAGCTGATATGGTATTAGTTCCCGGATTTCTTCCTTACTTCAGCAACTTCAAGGCTGCTAACTGGTCCGGCCTTATTGCCAAAACTCTGGCGGATATACGTTGAGATGGATGCAATGGCATGATCATCCAGGAATTCAGCATGTGCAGGCATCATACCCTGCCAGGATTGTCCATTCACAGTAATCTCTCCGTCAAGTCCGTTTAAAATTACACTGATCAGTCTCTGTTTATCACCAGTTACCCATTCTGATTTTGCAAGTGGAGGAAAACGACTGTTATCCCCTTTACCATCCCGCTGATGACAGGATGCACAATAGGTGTTATATAAAATACTACCCGCAAGGCGGTCGCCTCTGTGCAAATTATCCTTCACCTCGTCAGGTGTTTTTATATAGGATCTGCTCTTTCTGAGTTCCATACCTGCAAGCTGTTTTTCTCCGAATTCCTTCTTATCTCCCTTATACATTATCCGCCAGATCTTTCCTTTATTAGACTCCGATATATACAAAGATCCATCAGGTCCTGTGGCAAGTCCCATTGGGCGATAAACAGCATCACTGGTATTTACAACTGTATCTACTCCGGTAAAACCATCGGCAAACACTTCCCATTCACCTGTAGGTGCTCCGTTTTTAAAGGGTACAAAACATACTATATAGCCTGCCTGTGGATAGGGTGAACGATCGGTTGAACCATGAAATGCAACAAAAGCTCCTTGTTTATATCGCTCAGGGAATTGATTACCCTGATAGAACATCACATCCATTGGTGCCCAATGTCCCGGAAAACCAATTACAGGAACATCAAATTTTGACGCCCTTCCTATGATCTTACCATCACCACCATAGCCTGGTTGCAGGACATTTTTCTTTAGCATGTGATCGTAATAGGCATATGGCCAGCCAAAATCAGAGCCTTCTGTAACCTTGAGCAGTGGCTCTGATGGCAGAACAGCCGCCTGCCATGCCGTGTACAGATCAGGAAAAATGGTACGAAAATTATCAATACCATTCATTACAGCATACAAATTGTCATCAAGCGGACTCCAAACCATACCCACAACACTCCTGATGCCCGTCGCAAATTTATAACCATGCTTTTGGGTTTGATTGGTCTTGGATGCATCAAACCTCCAGATACCACCATGGTTTTCCAATTCTGGTGATGGATCCAAACCTTTACCACCGGGTATTCCAATCGGACCGTATTTTGTGATATCCTGACCCGCATCAGAAGGTGTGCCAAAAGGAACATACATATAACCCTTACGATCAAATGCTACAGGTTTGGTTGTATGCCAGTTTCTTGCAACATTCGGATCAAGATCAGTAAGTACAACCTCTGTTTTACTTTCTGGAACTAATTGACCGGGGGTCAGTTTATTCTTAAGCACCTGATTTACAGTACTAGTATAGAGATAACCACCATGAATGGTCATTCCAACTGCAGAACCGCCTATATCCTTGTAATCGCCGAAATAAACAATTGAATCGGCCCGGCCGTCCTTATTTAAATCACGCAATCCTACAGTCCCACCAGAACCTTTCATTGCCCGGTTAAAGGTTAATTTGACATAGATATCTCCGTTATCATTCACAGCAAGATGTCTGGCTTTACCAATGCTGTCGACCACAACAAGTGCTTCGAAATTGTCGGGAAGGAACAAGCCGCCGTTATCAGGTGATCCGGCTGGCAAAGTCCTTGAAATTTTGGAGCATGAAATTATTACAAGAGCAATAAGCAGCAGCACCATTCCGGTTCTGATTACCGGATTTCTATGATCTATCAGAAACTGATTCTTGAATTTCATTCAGAATGTTTTATTTTTTTAAATATCTGATTAATAATCCCATATTCTTTTCATACTCTCTTGTGGAGATGTATTCCTGTTCAGATGCATCGACTATACCCTTCCCATTTTCATCACTAAGTTTGGCAGTATTCATTTCCGAGCCATCCGGTAAAACCGAATAAGGTCTGCTGATTTGGATGTGTTTTACGAGCCATCGATCCTGATCCAAAGCTTTAATAATACCCGACACTATGGTATCATCAGGTACCAGACCGCTGGAAGATGCTGTTGGAAACTGGGTCTGTGGTAAAGTACCATCTTTAATCATTCCCGCTTTTAAGGGGGAATTCCTTGTTGCCTCCTCAGCTGAAAGTGAATTTACCCTTTGGTACTCATCTTTAAGATGCTGAATATTGATATTGGTTTTACCTCCATAATGTGCAAGCAGATTATTATCATCATAATCCCACCAGTAATGACCATCCTTTACTCCTGTACCTTTACGGTGAGCATAAAGTCCTTTATTAGTGCCGATCTCAATGAATGTAGCATGAGTTCGCGTTCCCCCAAGGCTTTTTTCGGCAGGCAAGCGACAGCTTTCAAGCCATTGGATCGCATCCGGAATACGCGCCAGGAATTTTCTGTCGCCTGTCAACTGATAATACTTCATCAGGAGCAAAACATGGGTATAAGTAAATCCGGGCATCAGTGCAGGCGGTTCATAACTGCGGGCATGTGCAACCTGCAGATCCATATTATATTGTTGTCCCCAGCCGCCCTGCGGATTCCCCTGTTGAGTAATCAGGTAAAAATTCATCCCACGGCGAATCGGATCCAGGAAACGCTCCTCCCCAAGGCTTATGTAACACTGAATCAGGAAATCGATATTTCCGGAAATTACTTCATCATTAAATGTATAATATGCAGAATAATCCTCCTTGCCATTTTTAGGGTGGTTGTCTTTTAGAGGAAAGCGCTGCGGCCATCCGCCAAGCGGATACTGACTGTCAATAACCAGCTGAATAGCTTTATCCAATGCAGGTTTATATTTACTGTCCATCTTCTGAAGGTAAAGTCGGAGAAGAAAGGAAGCGGGTCCCGAAGTATTGGAGTCGTCAAAAGTTGAGGTTCCGTAGTAATAATAGTACTCTTCAAAACCCCATGCATTCTTTCCAATAGTGTTGTACCAGTGTTTTAAAGAACGGTCTCCGGCAAAATCGATCATATAATTCCATCCACCTTCAGGTAGCTGACCCCAAATTAAAGCGGATGCAACTTTTTCAGCAGCCTGGTAGTAATATTCATCTCCGGTTGCTTTATAAGCATCGAGAAACACGTTTCCCATACTTACTGTACCTGGATCCTGAACCCAAACCTGAGTTTTAAAACCTTCCAGCTCTCCCCAACGGCGTGAAAAATCAGGAAGATAATGAGCCACATAGCCCCCGTTCACACTTGCCTTCTCTACCATAAATCGGGTTGCAGCTAACATCGCAGAACGGGCTTCCTGCTCCAGTTTTTTAGTCTGGGTAAAACCACTGAGTGCTGTCAGACCCAGAATAGAAAAAGCAGCGAAAATAGATCTGAAACTGGACATTTGAATTTCTTTAATAGTTTACAACTTTCTTTACCCTGGCAATTTGTTTATCAGTTAGAACGAGTTTACCTGCCGCGGCGTTAGATTCAAGCTGGTTCACACTGGAGGAAGATGGAATGATTGGCCCCATACCCTTCATTGTCAGCATATAAGCCATAACTAGCTGGCTGAGTTCAACTCCCATTTCATCAGAAATAGCCGCAAGTGCGTGCAGTTTAGTCATATTTTCGGGGCTTGTCTTTGCTTTCAGGTCGCCCTCATCGAACAAGCGGTCGCCAGGACCAGCATTTACAGGATTCAGGTATCTGTTAGTCAGAAGTCCCCTGGCCATTGGGCTCCAGCCAATGAAGGATATCCCCTGTTCTGAAGCATAATTCAAAACACCCTTATCATCTGCAGCTTCTCCATCAAGCAGATCAAACTGATTCTGCACGGCAAGTATCCGGCTTCTTACAGACATTTGAGACTGAACAGCCTGATAGGTTTTAAGAATATCAACACTGGCATTTGACACAGCAAAATAGCGTATCAGATCCTGCTTTACGAGATCTTCAATTGCTGCCAGACTTTCTTCAGGAGGGGTAATTCCATCAAATCTATGAAAATAAAGGAGGTCTATATGATCAGTTTGAAGCCTTTCAAGACTGGCATAAACTGCTTCCATGATATTGCCTCTTGAAAGCCCGCAATGATTCGGACTTAATCCATCCATTGTTCCGGCCATTTTTGTCGCAAGAACCACATTGCGTCTTTGCTCAGGATTTTTCTTAAACCACTTCCCTATAATTCGCTCAGAATTTCCGGAAGCATTATTATATCTGTTTGCAGTATCCCAAAAAGTAACCCCAAGGTCTATTGCTTTGTCAAGAATATTAAACGAATTTTTCTTATCGATCCGGGAATCGTCTCCACTTTCCGGATATCCCATTTTCCAGGTTCCCAATCCTATATTTGAAACCTTTAATCCCGATTTACCGAGAACACGGTAAGGCATCCCGTTAAAACTATCAACTACAAAAGGCGCATTATAAAATGCCTGTCCATCATATATCTTCTTACTCATCAGGGAACTTTATTTTAATTATTATCTAAAAACAAACCTATATCAATCTACCGGCCTGCGGTATTTTATGAAAACAAGCCGGAAGGCTTCTCTCCTCTGCTTATTATCCTGTCTATTGCAAGTATACCCACCATTAATTGTCTGGGATAGTGATAGTGCTCTGCTCTCACCTGAGTATGCTTTTGCATTTTTCTATCACCGCTATCGATCACAAATGCATACTCCGGACGAACATAATTCTTTCTGATGTATGCTTCGGTCTTTGCATAACAATTAATTGCCCATTCGTCACCGGTATGTTCAATCAGAATCATTGCACCAATCAGAATTTCCTCATGAACCCATCGTAGTTTATTCAGTGTCCATATATTTTTGTCAACATGAGTAAGTTCATGATAAAAACCGCCATAAACATCATCCCAGGAGGTATCAACATGTCTCTTGAATTCTTTAGATGCCCTGTGAAAAAGTTCTGCGTCCTTAATCATTACTGCGTAATTCATCACAAATGCCAGAGTTTCACAACCATGACCCAGGTCGCCATACTGAGAGGCTACGGGATCAGGAAGAGGGCTCATATCATGAGCCAGAGCTTCATTTAATAGTCTGTAATCTTTATTCAGGTGATGATTCATAATAGCATCTACACAACGATCTGCTAATGCCCTGATTTCCTTATCACTTCTTTGCCTCAGCATTTGTGTACAAACACTCAATAAAATCATCCAATGCCCCAGAATTCGTGGCCCGGCTACTCTGTTTTCTGCTTTGTAGATGTAAGTAAATTCAGGTCTGTCATAACGCTGTACAGCTTTCAAAACAATTTCTTTTGCCTGATCAAAATATTTAGGTTCAGCTGTCGCTTTAGCATATTCAGCCAGTCCCTCAGCTACAAAAAGGTTTCCGTAAATATCCCCTTCGGTATCACCAATTGGCTCACCTTCTTTGGTAAAAGATGAAATATAATAGCTGCCATCAGCAGGCAAACGTTTCAAAATAAAATCTTTGGATTTCCGGGCAATTTCAAGATAAGCAGGATCCTTATCCAGATTATTATAAAGGAAGGAATACATCCATATCCCCCTCCCCTCAAACCATGCCCGCTTAGTCGTATTGACCAGCTTTCTGGTCAGAATATCCACCGAGCACATAAATCCACCTAGTTCATGATCCACTACATATTTAGTAAGATTCGGAATAAATTTACTGAGTAAGGCCTCTTTGTATTGCTCACGCAGTTTTCTCAGATCGAGACCTGTAATCTTTTTCAAATCCTGAGATTGTGACGCCTGGGCATCAGCCGGCAGAAGAGAACCAGCAAGAGCTGTTGAACCCATCAGACCCAATCCTGCAAGGGTATTCTGTTTTAAAAAATCACGTCTGGAATAATCCTTATTAATCATATATTTTCAATCAATTTAATTTGGCTGATATCATCCGAAAAGTCCGGAAGGTTTGCCATTTCGTTTAATCATTCGTTTTAAGGCAAGCAGATTCAGCATCAGGTGCCGGGGATGATGATAATGTTCAGCTCTCATTTTTGCATAATCCTTCATAAACCGATCACCTGCCGAAGCCCAGAATAAATTGCCCGGCTTGGCAAAACTTTTCCGAACATATTCAAGGGTTTCGTTAAAGAGTTCTTTTGCCCATTCCTCTCCGGTATGCTCTGCGATGAACATACTACCAATCAGAACCTCCTCCTGAAGCCAGAGCACTTTATCTACCTTCCATACATTATTATCAACATGATCCAGAGCCCTGAAATAGCCTCCATACACATCATCATGCGCCACGGTTACATGTCTTTTAAAAATCTCTGTGATCCGATCAAAAAGCTTTTTATCCTTTCTGCGAGCAGCCTCAAAATGCAGCATCCAGCACATTTCTATACCATGACCTGTGTACGAAAAATCCTTGTATGAGTTATCCGGGCGACTGAAATCGTGGTTCAGAACCTCATTGAACAACTGGTATTGAGGGTTTAAATGATGATTCAGGCAAGCATCCAGGCATCTGTCAGCCAATTTCTCCATATCTGGATCCGGCCCGTTCTCTAAAATCTGAGTGGCCGCACGCAAAAATACCATCCAATGACCAAGTACCCTTGGGCCGGGGATTTTAGTTGCACCCGGATTCAAATAAGCAACATAATAGTCATAATCAGGACTATCATATCTGGCAAGGCAGGATAAAATAATCTTCTTGGCAATCGTAAAATACTGTTTATCACCCGAAGCTTTTGCAAACTCTGCCAGGCCTTCGGCTACAAATAAACTGGAATATATATCACCGGGGCCTGATAAAGGCTTCCCATCATTACTATAAGAAGATGTAAAAAACTTGTCGTCCTCAGGAAGATGTTTCAGAATAAAATCCTTCGATTTACGTGCAACTTCGAGGTATTTAGGATTCTTTTCAAGGTTATTATAAAGAAAGGAATAGGTCCACATCCCCCTGCCTTCGAACCAGGCAGTCTTATTCGAATTCGCCTGCTTTCCATTAGTAATATCTATGGAGGTCATAAAACCACCAAGCTGATGGTCAATTACATACTTGTCCATATTCGGGATAAATCGCTTGAATATCTCAGCATGATAAAATTCATGAAGCTTGTTTAGATCAAGACCCTTTGACTCTAAATTATCAATGCTTTCATAGGCAGCATGCTGCTCAGATCCGAATGCATTAACACTAATACTTCCTAAACCCGCCAAAAGCGTGTTTGACATGAATTGTCTTCTTTTCATAAACTATTTAAAAAAAGGTTAAATCTCCGGAAAGAGTCTTCCGGAAAGCTAAAATTCCCGGAACTAAAAATACAATTTATTTGATATTGCAGGTCTTATTTTTCATTTAAATATTTGTCAGAACATATTATGGGTACGTAAACAATTCTATATTTAACTGGTTTAGCATATAATATCACACATTGGGAATAAGACAAATAAAGGCAGCTGCATCTCTTATAACCTCAATAAATTGAATTGTAACATGATTGTACAAACATTGTAACAATACTGAACATAAAATGGCTCAAATGGGGGCTTAAGATTATATTTGCGCCCATTATAAGAAACGGCAGTTTAAAAATTTAAACCATCATATCCTACGGGTATCTAAGTGATTTAGAGATTTTAATAAGCATACACCCGAAACGAATAATTTTATGAGAAGAGTTTTCCTTACCCTATTTTTAGCTTCATTATCCTTATTGAGTTATTCACAGAATTATCAGGTAAAAGGAAGTGTTCTCGATACAGCCGGAGTCCCATTGACCGGAACTCTGATCAAGTTAAAAAATGGGACAGACAGCATACAAACTTCAGCTGACATTGATGGAAACTTCAATTTAACAAATGTAAAATGGCCTAGTTTTACACTTTCTGCTGCGTTTATCGGGTTCAAGACATTCCTCAAAGCCTATACTATTTCCGGTGGCAACTCCCTGGTAATTCCCCCGATAAAATTAAATACATCTTCGAATACTTTAGATGAAGTTGTAATAACGGCAGTAACTGCAATTAAAATAAGTGAAGACACAGTTACTTTCAACGCATCGTCTTTTCCTGTAAGGCAGGGTGATGCTGTAGATGAAATGCTTAGAAAACTTCCTGGTGTTAAAGTAGATGCCGATGGAAATGTGACCACCCAGGGTGAACCAATTACCAAGATCAGAATAAATGGAAAAGATTTCTTCGGGACTGATGTAGCTACCGCAATAAAAAATCTGCCTGCTGATATTATTAAAAATCTGCAAATCATTGATGATTACGGTGATCATGCAAACCTAACCGGAATTAAAACCGGAGAAGCAGAGAAAGTTTTGAACCTTACGATTCAGGAAGATAAAAAGCGGGGATATTCTGCCAGAATTTTTGGTGGAATGGGAAATGAAGACAGGTATAATACCAGTTTGAGGGGAAACACTTTTAAAGGCGAACGTCAGGTTTCATTTGATGGAACCATTAATAATATCAATATGCGTGGAGGAAATTCAAATGGAATTACCAGCACAAACTCCGCCAGTATGAACTACCGGAACGACTGGAGTAAAAAGCTATCGGCAGATGCAGGATACAGTTTTAATAATCGGAAAAACGCAACTTTTAGTAAAACCTTTTCACAGAATTTTCTCGAAAATTTCACCAGACTTGAGAATGCCGTCTCAGACAATAACAGTGATAATTACAGCCATAACTTTTCCGGGAATCTTATTTTAAAACCCGATACTTTAAATTATCTTAAAATATCTCCGCGTTTCTCACATAACTCAGACAATTCTGACAATATAGGTGTAAGTGACATTTCACAGCAAAGTCTTACAACCATCAGAAATAATTTGTCGGGCACCAACGCGGTGAATTTAAACATGGGTTCCAATTTTTATTTTAATCATAAGTTCTCTAAAAAAGGAAGAAATATGAGTTTAAGCGGAAACCTGAATTATTCGAATGGCGACAATGACCGGAATGTGATGAATAACTACCTGATCAAACAGGCCAGTGGCGACTCAACCCGTATTCAAAATCAGTTAATTGCCAATACAAACAATAATTTTAATCTCTGGTCGAATATAACTTATATGGAACCTATCTGGGAGAAAACCTATGTTGAATTTAATTATAGTCACAGTCGCTCTAACACCACAACAGACCGTATTACAAATGATGTAATTGGTGGAAATCAAATATTTAATGCTGATCTGAGCAATAATTATGAGTATCAGTTTTACACGCACAGATTTGGAGCAAATTACAGGTATATCGCAGATAAGTTCAATTATACGCTCGGATTAAACGCTCAGCCTGCAATACTTAAAGGTCAAAATCTGACCAGGGGAATAAATACCGAAAACAGAACATTTAACCTGATCCCATCTGCAAGAATGGTATATAAATTTTCGAAACAGCAGGCATTAAATATAAATTACTGGGGCCGTAATAATCAGCCGGGCTTCCTTCAGTTGCAACCTATAACTGATAATTCAAACCTTCAGAATACCATTACAGGGAACCCTGATCTTAAACCGGAATTCATACATACCTTCAATGCCAGATACAATCAATCCGACTGGAACATGGGACATGTTTTACACGCAAACCTTTCATTTAGTCAGACCCAGGATAAAATTGTAACTACCAAAGTTCAGGTTCCCAACACGGTTAACCAGTTAACCAGCTATACCAATACAGATGGATTCTATTCCCTTCGTGGAGATTATTCCTATGGCAAGCCATTCGCAGAACGTAAATATACCCTTACCTACTCTGGTTCAGCATACCTGAATAATAACGTAGCCTTTATCGACCTGAATAAGAATATTGCAAAGAATTTTATGATAAGACAGGAAATTGAATTTGAAATCGATATTAAAGATGTTATCGATTTTGAATTGGAAACTTCATACGCTATAAATAAAACTCAATATTCGCAGGCAAATTTTACAGATCGCCAAACCAATAGTTTGAGTTTTCAGCTTCGGGGAAGAAATTACTTTTTCAAGGATCTTACTTTAGGCTATGATCTTAGAAAAACTATTAACACAGGTTTTGATAACGGAATAGTTAGAAACCCAACTATTCTTCGCCTCTATACTGAATATCGTTTCCTTAAAGGTAATAATGGAACCTTACGTTTTGAAGGAAACGACCTTTTAAATCAGAATACGGGTATTTCAAGAGATGTATTTGACAATATCATTATAGACCGTCAAATAAACAGGTTAGGACAGTATTTTATGCTATCTTTTGCAATGAGATTGAATAAGTTTGGAGGAGGTCCGAAATAATTGACAGTTGATAATTGATAATTGACAATTAAAATTTATTCTTCATTGTCAATTAGAAATCTTAATTTTAATATCCAAAGTCAACCCGATAGCTATCGGGTGTCAACTGTCAACTGTCAACTGTCAATTTTCAATTTTCAATTAACACCCCGTATTTCGTCGCTTTCATCATCGAGAAATAATCAAATACTCTTTTGGAAAGTGCGCTGATAATATTTGATGGCGTAGCTGAAGTTTTATAATTTTCCATGATGGCTAGTGCATAAGGTCTGTTAGACAAATAGACAATAGCCCATTCAGTAGACACCCCTCCCATTCCACCGGGTTTGAATGCAATCTTTACATTGGCAGAGATTCCATCAGCAATCTTACTATTCGCAATAGGATTATTCCTGAGGATAGAAAGGATCTCATCAGAAGTCGATTTATCTATGAATTTACCTTCATATAATAACTTCATGATCCTAACAGCTTCCGCAGGAGTGGAAATATTCTCTTCATTTCTAAGAGAAGCAGGCTGATCAATCATCTTACGCTGCAATCTGGTATTCGAAAAACCAAGAGATTGCATTGTATTAGTTACATTTTTCATACCAACCAGTTCAATCAGGGTATTGGTGGCTGAATTATCACTCAGACCGATCATCAGTACACATAAATTCCGAATACTCAGATTAACCGGATCGACCATTACATTCAGTATCCCTGAACCGGCAACTGTATTTGAGGGCAATAATGGTCTGATATCAGACAGTGCAAACTTCTTTTCATGTGCCTGTTTATAAACCTCCATCAGGATTGGAATCTTAATTGCACTGGCTTGTGTAAAAACAACATTCTCATTGAGACTTATGGATTCTCCGCTACTCAGATCGACAGCCATCATACCCGTTAATGATGGCGATGTGGCGATGATCGATTGCAGATCCTTTTCAGTCTTCTGTTTAAGAATATCCCTTGCTGATAACTGAGCAAAAACAGTCAGATGTACAACACAAAAACCAATAATCAGCAAGGGACTCTTCATATAATAAAACTTAAACTTTAAAAT
>CAZGCG010000069.1:0-12333 GCA_964524205.1 uncultured Sphingobacterium sp.
AGATTCCAGGCTTTTTTGTACTCTTCAACTAAAAAAATCTGCTTGGTGGTAATATCTTTAATACGCTGGTAGTAGGAAATTGCTGCTTTCACCTTCCACAAGTCAGCATAATATTTACTGTAGATATCTTTCTGTTTCTCTGTCCAGTCAGATATCTCTGCGAGTTTTAACTTTGAAAGCTGGTTCTCCATGACCTTTTGTGCATTTTGAAGCCATATCGTCTCGTTCTGCATCCGTTGAATTTTCAGGTCAACTGATTTGATAACCTTTTTTACACCGGCTTTTATAACTTCCAATACAGCTACCTGGGCATTTACTTCGCTGATCGGGAGCGAGACCATCAGTACAATCATACTGGCTGGCATGTAGATCATAAATTTTTTCATCTTGATTTTTTTTGAGTTAATACTAAACCTGCTGCTCTCTTGCGAGAATTTTTATTCCTTTCTGAATGCTTCCATACTTTTTAGTGTATTGCTGCACCCTCATTTTTTCAGTCTCTTCTGTAGTATAGGTGAGATATTCCTCAGGACTTACTTCCGTCCGATAAACTTTGCTGTGTTGTCCTCCGAGACTTATAAAGACTTCCTTATATTTTAGTTTTGGGTCGTTGGCTTTATTGACTGATAGGATCTGAACCTTTTCTTTTTCAGTTAAGCCTAATAAGTCCTGTATGAGATCGAATTTATTCTGGTATTTAGATTGGTCAAGAAGGATCTTACAGTCAGAATTATTGATGATGGTTTCTTTCACGATAGGGGAGCTTATCACATCCTCAACTTCCTGGGTGACAATAATTGCTTCTCCAAAGAATTTCCTTACGGTTTTGAAGAGATACTTTATATATTCTGCCATGCCTTCCTTCGCAATAGCCTTCCACGCTTCTTCAATGAGAATCATTTTTCTGATTCCCTTCAGCCTCCTCATTTTACTGATGAAGGTTTCCATTATGATGAGAGTAACTACTGGAAAAAGTATTGGATGATCCTTTATATTATCGAGCTCGAACACAATGAACCGTTCGTTCAACAACTCCAGGTTTTCAGTCGCATTCAATAAGTATCCAAATTCACCATCCCTATAGAAGGGTTTTAGGACATAAAGAAGATTGTAAAGATCAAAATATCGCTCTTTAACATTATCTGCCTTTAATTGTGCTGCAAACTCATTTTTCAAATAGTCATAAAAGGTATTGAAGCAGGCAAATAGCTCTGGAGACTGTGAGAGCCTTTCATAGTAGCCTTGTAATGCATTAGATAAGGCTACATATTCAGGTCTTTCCAGCACTTCATCTTCTTTTTTCCATAGCGCCAGAATCAGGCTCTTTAAGCTTTCTTTCTTTTCTGTGTCTAGAACTGACCCTGCGCTAATAAAGAATGGGTTGAATTGTAAAGGCTTCGTCTCATCGTATGTGAAATAATACCCGCCAACCAGGTCACAAAGACCTTTATAACTATGACCAACGTCAACCAGAACAATATGAGTTCCTTGTTCATAATAGCTCCGAACCATATGATTCGTGAAAAATGATTTGCCAGAACCGGAAGGACCCAGAATGAACTTGTTGCGATTAGTGCAGATACCCAGCTTCATAGGTTCGTCTGAAATATCGACATGAACAGGTTTGCCAGTCAAGCGGTCGCCAAGGCGAATGCCGAAAGGGCTTACAGAACTCCGGTAGGTGGTTTCCAGGTTCAGAAAACAACAAGCTTGCTCAGCAAAGGTGTCAAATGTGTCGTTTATGGGGAAATCAGCCTCGTTGCCAGGGATACCTGCCCACCAAATTTGAGGAGCACCATCAGTTTCCAGCTTTGTCGTTGCGTCCATTTGTGCCATTGCCGAATGAACTTTGGTCCGTATATCTTTTCTGTAATCAGGATTGTCCGTCCAAGCCAGAATATTGAAATGGGCTTTTACCGGTAAACGTTGTTGACTGATTGCTTCATTTAAGAAATCCTGGGTGGCATCCCTGCCAATTGAATTTTCTCGGGAGTAAGCAGATAAAGATTGCAGGCGTAAACGCTTCGCTTCAAGTTTCTTTAACGTTTTAGCAGCATCATCAATGAAAATATACTGGTTGAAAATGTGATTGCAATTAAGCAACTGGCCTAACGGGGAAGAAAAGCCTACACTGCATTTGGTTCGGTCGGTACTATATTTATCATAATTAATCCGGGGTCCACAGAGAGTGGGCAAATATTCTGCCTCTGATAGACTAAACAGCTGACAATAATTTGGACCAATCTTAATTTCATCCTTTAAATGTACATCCGTTAGAGATGCTCGTTCTGATTTACCCAGCAAGAAACAATACCGCTCAATTATTCCAGTTGTGTTATTGGATCCGGCTAATTCATCATTTGATAGCCGCCTCATTTGCACAAATCCACTATCTATCAAAATGCGTTCGAACTGATTTGCTTTATCTGCGAACTCGTTTACGAAATTAGGGCTTAAGATCTGAGACGGGACAATAGACTTTCTGAAAAGTCCTGAAAATGCGGAACTTGGCGTTCTTCTGCCGTCAGGCTTTTTAGATAGGAAGATATAGCAACTATGTTCTAAATACTGACGCTCGTTAAAGAAATGTTCACTCGCACCCGATAAAAAGCTGGTCGCATCTGAAACTGTCCTGGAGTTCGAGAGAAAATCCGCTTTATAAGAATCTTCTAAAAACCAATCCTGCTTATGAAAGCAACTGTGCTTAGGTAAAATCCTAATTGCCTTAGACAACGATTGATGAAAGGCTTCGTATTCGCTGTTTGAAAGCGAGAAAATTTCCGGAAGCTTAACTTCATATCCAATGGTTATGTCTCCAAATACCGACAAGATGGAATTGTTTTCAATCTTATAAATCGGAAACATCTTTTCTATTTCAATTGGCTTTGCCATCGTTCCTCCTTGCTTGGTCCGAATTAGGGTTTAATTGAATAAATAGCTTCCGGGAACTAAATCGGAGATATGTGGGGATATACCGTTTCGCTGCTTTCTTTAGTAACCCATACTCGCCATACTTGTAACTCAACCGGTAAACAGTCATAAACAAGGCGGTGCCTGCTGCAGAGATTATAAGTATGCACACCAATAAATTGACACCGATGATATACATAGACGCAAACAACACCAGGAGAATTACTAGTCCAACTGCCAAGTAGCCGATATATTGAGCCTTTAAGCCCTTAAACTCAATCGGCTTATTTATTCCTTTGTTGATACTATAAATGCTTGCCATAGCTCAGATTCCAAAGAATGATTGAAGAACTGTAGCTACTATCACAAGGAAAACGCAGCTTCCGAACCAGGCTGACGCAACCTTGCCGGTATCATGATCTCCGCTGTTCCATTTCTGATAAACTTTAATGGCACCAACTAAACCTACCACGGCACCAATAGCATACATGAGGTCGGTGCCTGTGTCGAAATAGCCTTTGACTTTGTTAGTCGCTTCGTTGATTCCGGCGTTGCCGTCCTGGGCGAACAATGTTATTGTAGTCAATAGGAGAACTATTAGGATAAGTCCTCGTTCAACGCCTCTTTTAAAAGTGCTGTTAAATTTCAATTGTGGTTTCATAGTCTTCATGATTAATGGTTTTCCTCGTTTAAATGATCAGCTTGCCCGGATGAGAATTGTAGTTCCTCCGATAATATCGAATTAACTTCCAAGTCTGGCTGGATTTTGCCAAGCACATTCTTTTCTGATCGATAAGTTTCGATCTCATTTTTGTACTGACTTTTGCCATTTACCATGGCGATCAGCTGTTGACGATAGTAGATTAGAATAATTGCCAGGTAGTACCCGGTTAGTAGGATGGAGACGGCTATTGCATATTGCAGCCAGGAAATTGAGTGGAGCATATACCTTCATTTTGGATTACAGCTGCATTGCTGTATGAAGGCAAAGGTGGGGCTAGTTGGGATTGGGAATTCACACCTCGGAGGGGAGGTGTGTGTTTTTAAGGAGATTACGACTCCATCGATCTATTCACAGGTCCAAACGAATTCTGATTTTTGAGCCGATTGAATGAATTATTCAAAATCAAATAGACCGTCTTGAAAATTTTTGTTACATATACTGCAATTGCAAGCAAGGTAATATCAGATCAATTTATATCTGACCACTTTGTCGTCTTCCCATACACAAAGTATCTTACCGTTAGCTAGAGTATATACTCGTGGTGAAATTCCATTACCTATCTCGGAGATCTTATCTTTCTTGAGATCCATGACCTTGATTTTGTTTCTATCTTGCCATGATACGAATGTATTGTTTTTGCTCTGAGCCATACTTACATCACGACCGGTACCCAGTTTCTGCTCCTGCTGATTTTCAGCCCAATAATAGACCTCGCTGTTACGTCTCCAGGCAGTTGAAGTGGTCCCACTCTCGCTAATAGCTAAACCACCGCCGTCCATAGGGCAGGCATTAAGGCGCCAAGTGCCGGTTCCTGATTTTTCAGGATCGGTAAATGTCTTGCCTTTATTGGTGGAAACAGTATAATAAATATCCCTGGAACCCATCAGCCAGTTACGGAAGCCGATAACTACTCTGCCGTTATTAGCGGAAATATTAGGTTTACAGCATTCGCACACATTTCCCTCAGGTGATTTATAAACCATTAGGTTTTTAGACCATGATGACGACTTTCCATTTACGGTCGAAAAGAATATGTTATTTTTTTTACCCACGCGAATATCCAACCAGACGGCGTAAAAATTATCTTCCTTGTCAGCTGTCAAAGCCATTAATCCTTCAACCGCAGAACCTTTGCTGTCATTAACACTCCCTGACTTAATCCATTTGTTTATCTCATGGTTAAGGCGAAAGGAATGCACGGTGCCCGTTTTATCGATCGCCGAAATAACTGTGTAATTCTTCGATGAAGCAATTTGTGGCCCTCTGGTATGTCCCAAATGCATGTCCTTTATCTCACCGACTAACACTGGATCTGAGAAATTGCTACCATTATTATTAGAGGTTATGCAATAGATCTTTTGGCCATCACCGTACACCATACGGACGATACCCTTTGTATCAATACCAACATTGGGCTGTTGTCCGCTTATGTCTGCTGCTTGAGTTGCAAAGGGGATAATCAAAGAAAAAAGAATAAAGAGTCTTAGCATGAGTATTTTGTTAATTACGCCTAAAGATACTCCTTCATATAGGACTATGCCTTAAGTTAACAGTGTATTTTAAATTTCTCCGTGCGTTTAATGCGAACCCTTTGGTGTTTATGATCCATAATTTTCTCAATTGATATTAAGTCAGATCGGCTATTGCCCGGCTTTCAGTGCTGTTGTGACCCATTATGTTTAGATCATTTTCATTTATCCAACGATGCTCCTTTGAGCCGTAATGAGTTTAGAATAACCGACACGGAACTAAAACTCATGGCCAAGGCCGCTATCATCGGAGAAAGCAGGATCCCGAAAAGAGGATATAGTAGCCCTGCGGCTACAGGAATTCCTAATACATTATAACCGAGTGCAAAGAACAGGTTGCCTTTGATATTCCCCATGACCTTGCGGCTCAATAACCGGGCCTTAGCAATTCCGTTCAAATCGCCTTTCACCAGCGTGATGGTAGCGCTTTCAATGGCTACATCCGTTCCGGTACCCATAGCAATACCAATATCTGCCTGTGAAAGCGCCGGGGCATCGTTAATACCGTCTCCTGCCATAGCAACCTTCTTACCTTGGGCTTGTAATTTTTTAATTTCGTTCAACTTATCTTCCGGCAGCATCTGTGCTTTAAAACCATCCAGGTTCAGCGTCGCGCTGACTGCGCGTGCCGTATCTTCATTATCTCCGGTAAACATGATCACTTGCAGCCCTTCCTGCTGAAGTTTCTGGATAGCCGCTTTACTGGATGCTTTGATCTTGTCGGAGATGACGACATAGCCAAGAGCAGTCTTTCCTATCGCGAGGTAAGAAACCGTTTTACCTTGTTTTTGAGCTGCTGTGACCTGCTGATCCAGTTCCGAAGAAATCTCGGCCTTTACGTGCTCCATTAATTTTCGGTTACCTAAGGCTAAATTTTCACTGTTAAGCACACCGGTAACACCCTTTCCGGTTATCGCTTCAAAATTAGAAATGGGCTTAACACTCACCTTGTTTTCTTCTCCGTACCGCAGGGTCGCCTGTGCCAGGGGATGCTCGCTGCTGCTGTTCAATGCGACTATTTTTTGCAGAATATCCTGATCGCTAAAATCAGGATTTACGCTGACCACCTGTTCCACCGAAGGTTTTCCTTCCGTCACCGTTCCTGTTTTATCAATGATCACCACATCAATGGCATTCATTTTTTCCAGCGCTTCAGCGTTTTTAATAAGTATACCCGACTTGGCACCTTTTCCAACACCGACCATGACGGACATGGGGGTGGCCAGTCCTAACGCACAAGGACAGGCGATGATCAGTACGGCGATGGCATTGACAAATGCATACACATAAGATGGCTCGGGACCATAAACAGCCCATATCGCGAAAGTGGCGAGTGCGATCAGCACCACGACTGGTACAAAATACCCCGAGATCTTATCTGCCATTTTTTGAATTGGCGCTTTGGAACGGCTGGCAGTATTGACCATTTCTATGATCTGGGACAAAAGGGTCTCTGCACCTACTTTTTCAGCCAGCATCGTAAACGTTTTATTGCCGTTAATCGTTCCCGAACTTACCTTGTCGCCCGGTATCTTTTCTACCGGAATGGGCTCACCGGAAATCATGGACTCATCAATGGTTACTTCGCCAACCTTGATACTGCCATCAACAGGTATTTTCTCACCTGGTTTCACGCGCAGCATGTCTCCTTTTTGAATATCATCGATGAGAACGGATAATTCTTTGTCGCCTACAATTTTTGTTGCATTGTTAGGTGCCAATTTCAAAAGCTCCTTAATAGCGCTATTGGTTCTGCCATGTGCCCTTGCCTCCAAAAGCTGTCCTAATAGAACAAGTGTAAGGATAACTGTTGCTGCCTCGAAATAGACGTATACCGTGCCATGATGTGTTTTAAACTGATCTGGAAAAACACTGGGAAACAGCAGAGCAACCAGGCTGAAAAGCCATGCTATGCCTGCGCCGATGCCAATTAAGGTGAACATGTTCAAATTCCAGGTTACTATGGATCGCCAGGCACGCTCAAAGAACATCCATGTAGCATAAAAAACTACAGGAATAGACAGTATCAATTGCACCCAGTTCCAGTACCTGAGCTCCATGACTTTGAATAGTGGGTTATTTGGAACCATCTCTGACATGGCGATAAGAAAAATGGGGATAGTGAAGATGGCTGCGATCTTAAACTTAAACAGCAACTTAGTATAGGTATTATCCTCTTCTTCCTCATTTGTGGCCATAGGAACCAGGTCCATGCCGCATATCGGGCAGGAACCCGGCTGATTCCGTATGATTTCGGGGTGCATGGGGCAGGTATATTTATTTGCCTTTTTTAGCGATGGCTGTTTGACCAAGTCCATTCCGCAGACCGGGCAGTTGCCTGGCTTATCATAGGTTTTGTCCCCTTCACAATGCATCGGACAATAATAGTTGTCTCCACTGCTTTCATTGCCTGGCTTTGCAGCCTTTGTTCCATGATTATGATGTGCCGGTTGATGGTGACCATCAGTAGCGTGTGGATGCGTATGCAGATCTTCGGCCTTTTTCTGATGGCCGGCCATTTCAATCGAATAACCTCCGGCAGCAGAAAGAACGTCCTGGAATTTCTCCGTTGGCACATGCTTATCCATTGTAATAACTGCCTCTGCGGGTTCTAAAGTAACCACAGCTGAAATTCCATCTACGCCATTTAAGGCTCTTTCTACTTTACCCCGGCAGCCATTACAGCTCATTCCGGTTATTTTATAAGTAAGTTTCATATGCCAGGTATTATTACTGAAATTAATATGTTAAGGTAATTCCTCCTCCATAACCCATATCGCTATCATAATGAGTAGATAGGGAAAAATATTTGGATACGATATATCGCAATCCTCCCATATATTCTTTATCTGTATTACCCATCATACTCAACCTTAACCTTGGCGCTACCGGTATATCCTCTCGGGATAATTGAAAACGAAGTTTCCCTTTACTGTCAATTCTCTGTTCGGCGATAAACAACATTGGAAGTGTGTACTGTATACCGGCTACAAAAGCTTTTCTGTTGGTTTGATTGCTCATTTGACCAAACAAGTTTTTTTCACTTTCGTTTCTCATTGTATTTCGATGATAATCGAACCCAACGAAAGGGAAAATCCACTGGTTCTTTCCTAAGTACCTTCCAAAATTAGTTTCGATCTCGTTACCATGCATTGCTTTTAAACCAATTCGCCATTCAGTTGCAAGCCTAAAACGAGTACTCGCTAACATAAATTCTCCATCGCTGCCATTACTTTCTAACCCAAGCATGCCCATCGCATGAAATTTTCTGTCTTCGGAGTTCAATCCCCTCCTGGCAACTTTAGGATCAGTAATATCGGTCTTATCAATCAACGGATTATCGTAAGAGAAAACCTTACCCATACCGCTCATCATGTGATATAAAATATGGCAGTGAAAGAACCAGTCACCTCCGCGTTCATTCGCATTAAATTCTATGGTGTCTCTCTCCATTGGCATAATGTCAATGACGTTTTTCAGGATGGCCTTTTCCCCCTGACTGCTCAATAATCTGAAGTCATGCCCATGCAGGTGCATAGGATGTCGCATCATACTATTATTGAACAAAATTATTCTTACGTTTTCGCCTTTTCGTATAAGTATCTTATCACTTTCCGATACCACTCTGTTATCAATGCTCCAAACATATCGGTTCATATTACCCGTCAGGCCAAATTTTATTTCTCTCCACGGGCCCTTGGGTAAAGTGGTTATTTCAGGTGCGCGTAACATTTCGTAAGTAAGTGAGACCATGTCGGAGCTGTCCTGAGCTGTATTCATGCCAGCCATATTGGAACTGCCGGTTTCCATCTGGTGATTTCCTTCACCTCCACCAGGTTCTGGAATAGATGTAGTTTGTTTCTTACCAGCCCTTCGCTTCTCCATACTTTCAACCTTAGATGCACTGCGGATCTCTTCACCAGTAACCTCAGGATACATGACCGTGTTCATATCCATGATCTGATTCTGCATTTTCATTCCCTCCATCTCAATCAGATCGCCCTTCATGTCCATCATATCGTTCATCATCCTCATACCTAAAAAATATTTAGGCCGGTTCCATCTTACAGCCGGGACTTTCTCACCGCTTCCCAGCCACATAGAAGTAAATTTTGTACGATCTTCGGGTGTTGCCAGAAATTCGAAGCTTTTGTTTTCAGGAATGGTTACCACAACATCATAGGTTTCTGATACAGCAATTATCAGCCGGTCGACTTCTATCGGTTCTACATCGTTGCCGTCGGTGGCGACCACCGTGATTTTCCCGCCGGAGTAGCTAAGCCAGAAATAATCGGACGCTCCTCCGTTTGCAATCCGCAGCCTTACTTTGTCACCAGCTTTAAATTGCGGATACTGGATCTGATTTCTACCGTTAACCAGTAGACTATCGTAAAAGATATCCGTTAGATCCATCGCATTCATGCGCTTCCATTCGTTCTTGACCTTTGTTTTAAACCAGCCCAATTTTATCGCTTCTGAATAGGTTTGCTCTGCACCTTTTCGCACAGCGAACCAATCTGTAGCCGCATGCAAACTACGGTGGGCCTCTTCTGGTTTCATATCCAGCCATTCACTAATAATCACGGGAATAGTTGGTATGTCCCATTCCTCTCTCTTATTCATGATAAAAGAACCGTACATACCCAACTGCTCCTGCAGGCCGCTATGGCTATGATACCAGTGGGTACCATGCTGAATAATAGGAAACTTGTACACGTACGTGTCGCCCGGCTTGATAGGCATTTGTGTAAGGAAAGGCACCCCATCCATTTTGTTGGGTAAAAAAAGGCCATGCCAGTGCAGGGAGCTATTTTCCTTTAAGCGATTATGAACATGAATTTCAGCCGTATCCCCTTGAGTAAAGGTTAAAGTTGGCATCGGGATCTGTCCATTTACAGCAATCGCACGTTTTGCCTTCCCTGTGAAATTCACCACAGTATCTGCTATATACAAGTCATACCGAACGGTTCGCGGAGGAGTTTTGCTGGGTATGGTTTTAATCGGGCCAAGATTAGATTTTGCGAGGGCATATGCATCCATCTCTGCCACTTCTTCAACAGTGTCTGTACTTGCCACAGGCATATCAGTGTGATGGGGCATTTCCGCCGGAACAGCATCTGGTTTACTATCAGCCGGACCAGCCTCCTTTTTTTGAGCTGTCACACCTTTCGTGCTGTTCTTCTTTACAACAGGGGCTTTCTTTAGCGGAGTTGTTGCTTTTTTAACCGGAACTGCCTTCTGAAGGACCAGCTTCATCCCGCATTTAGGACAATTGCCCGGCTTATTCGATTTTACTTCCGGATGCATTGGGCAAGTATAAACTGCGGCGGACTGCGGAGCGGGACTCGCCTTTGCCGGAGTAGAGGCTTTTGGTGCTGAAGGCTTAGGTGACGGCGCTTTTCTCACAGGCGCAGGTGTTGCTGGTTTCGTGACTTTAGCTTTTTGCAAAACGAGTTTCATTCCGCATTTCGGGCAATTAGCTGGCTTACCGGATTTAACTTCCGGATGCATCGGACAGACGTATACAGCCTGGAATGCCTCCGCGTCGAAATGGGTATGCTCTGGATGACTGGCATAAAGCTTATGCTGGAAACAAAACAGAAGCACCAGTATTAATAATTTATTCATGGGTATTTATTTAGAAATCTTATCTAAGGATAGTTCTATCCAGTCTTTCAACACTTGCCTTTCCTTTTCAGAAAGAACTGCATTACGATGTATTATTGTGTAGGAAGGCAAAGGCATACTTTCATCTTCAATAGCCCCGCCAATGGCCTTTAGTTTACTGAGCTGTCTGCGTTTGGAATAGCTTGCAAATTCATCGAAGTTTAACTCTTCTTTACCGTCCTTTATGTGTGACGCCATCCACCATGCTCCCGGCTGCAATGAAGCATACCAGGGATAATGTGTGTTATTACTGTGGCAATCATAACAGGACTTTTGCAGAATAAACTGCACATCAGACTGTACAGGAAGTACGGTCTTAATACTTGCCGGCTGAGTCGATCGGCCGCTTTGATTACGTTCTGGCTGGATAAACTGTATGGCAGCCAGGATAAGCAGAAAAACAAGCAGTCCTATTTTTAACCTGCTCATCAGATTTAATTAAGCTCTTCTTTAACCGTTCCGCATGTCAGCATAGCCTGGCCTAAGTAAGGGTTTTTAACATCCTTTGATTCACTGAGCCAGTTAGCCCCTTTATTATTATTATACATCGGACAATTGGTGTAGTATAGTTTCTGAGCAGTACCTGTAGCTTTCACTAATTCATAAACTTCCTCGCTTAAGGTTTCAAAGTGTTCACGCTGATGGACCAGATTACCTGCGTTTGCAGCAATGTGCTCCGCATGTTCAATTGCATCAGCTTCAACATCAGCGAATACCTGACTCTGTTCCGAATTTAATGCAGTTTTGTTCATCGTTTTAAAGACTTTAGCCAATTCTATTGCAGCCGCAGCAGCTTCTTTATCGTCGTCATTTGTCAACGCATTTTTTATCTGCAAATAGCTAGTTAATATTTCGTCGGACGGCATTTTACTGCTACTTGTTTCCTTATCCGTTGATCCGATTGTTGTAGTACTGTCAGATGCTTTTTTATCAGATCCACCATTATTACAGGCGATAAAAAGGATTGATACCAGCGTTAAGCTTAAGATGATTGTTTTCATGTTTTTAGTTTTAAATTAATCTATTGGCAATCTTTATGAAAGGCGACCGAAATTTTCTGTAATTGCTTAATGATAGATTCCAGAATAAAGCCATAGGCTGCGATGCACCTATGGCCGGTTTGATTGGAATTATTTAAGGGTTTCTACTACATTCCCACAGGTAAGCATAGCACTACCGTAATAAGGGTTTTTTATAGAGGACGAACTGCTGAGCCAGCTTGCTTTTACCATCGGGCAATAAGCCTTATAGATAGGTTGCGAGCTTAATTTCTGTGCTTTTGCGACTGCAAAAAGGCTCTCCGAAAGAGCTGAGAAAAAGGCTCTTTGTTTCTTGATGTCTTTTATATTAGCAATACTCGCAGCCTCTTTTATCAACGTAATCCTGTTCACCTCAGGCAATGTGCTGTCTGTAGTCAATGTTTCGACAAATTCGGTTGCTTTGGAATTTGCCAGATTTGCATTTCCACTAACTAAAGCATCTTTTATTGCGTAATATCCATTA
>CAZGCG010000070.1:0-12305 GCA_964524205.1 uncultured Sphingobacterium sp.
TTCATTCTTGTTTTGATAATTAGCCTCAATGCCGTACATGCTCAGGTACTTGTGCATGAAGAACCCCGGCACCAGCCAGTTTTTCAAAATAAAGAAATACGAATCCTGAATGTTCTTGTACCTCCGGGCGACACTTCTCAATACCATATTCATAATACTCCATCATTTTTTATCAGGCTTTCCAACACAATTACCGGTTCGCAGGTGCAGGGAGAATTGCAAGTAGCCGGTAAATCTAAAGCAGGAGAAATTCGATTTGAAAATTTAGCGCCCCCAAATAACCGTACTCATCGTGTATGGAATGCAGATAAAGATACTTTTCATGTGATGGATGTGGAACTTTTGATGAAAAAGGAGGCATTTGATCAGAAACCATTGACTTTGCCAAATCTTAAATTAGAAATTGATACAAATTGGGTAAGGGCTTACCGGCTAGATCTTTTAAAGGGAATTGATTTTAAAACAAAAAATAAAAAGCAATCACTGGTGTTGGTATCGCTAAATGCCTCCACATTCGAAATAAGACAAAATGGAACAACCGGACTTCAAGCCCTCAAGCCGGGAAGTTTTTTTGTGATTAAAAGGAGACAATCTTTTTCTATGAGGAACTCAATTGAAAATACCAGTCAGTTTGTATTATTGGAATTGCCTCCCAAATAATTTGGTTCATAATGATGTTCTATTGTCAGAATTGTTAGTCAAAATGTTAAATTTGATAATTGAGCTATAATATTCTCAGGAAACATACTAAATCAATTAAATGGCAACATTGAAAGAAAACCTGATCAAAGAAATTCTGGAAATTAACGATAGCCGGGTTTTGGAAAGCATTAGGAATTTAATTCATAGCATTGAAGAGGAATCCAGATTTATCCGGACTAACAATGAACAGAAAGATGCCTTTAAAGAAGCTAAATCGGAGTATGAAAAAGGAAATTTTCATTCAATAGATGACCTTTTTAATGAATTTTGAGTGACAAAGCCGCTTGTCTGGTCTGTTGTTGCAAAACGTAACATAAAACGAATTAAACAGTTTTATGACGAAAGAAATCAATCATCTGATTACAGCAAAAAACTCCTTCGTGTTTTTAAAGACTCAGCCGAATTAATTGAAAGGCAGCCCCTGATTGGTAAAAATACTGATGTAGATGGGGTAAAAGCACTTATAATTTTAGACTATATTATTTTTTACGAATTGCTTGAGAAGCACATTCTGATACTTATGGTTTGGGATTGCCGTAGGGATCCTGATCAAGTTAAAAAGTTCTTAAAAACCTAAACTTAATGCTCTTATTGTCAGATAATTGTTAGTTTTAATTCCTCAGCCAATCTTTTAATACTTATACAGTTTTTATATTTTAAATTTATATCATGAAAACACTACTCTTAGTACTCGCAATGTTTATTACAGCACCACCTTCAATATATACCTTTAAGGTTCAGAATATTGATGGAAAGACTCATGACCTGAAAAAGTATAAAGGCAAGAAAGTCTTAATTGTTAATACAGCCTCAAAATGTGGTTATACCAAGCAATATGCTGATCTTCAGAAGCTTGCAGATACCTACAAGGATAAACTGGTCGTAATTGGTTTTCCTGCAAACAATTTTGGCGGTCAGGAACCGGGCGAAAACTTAAATATCAAGGAGTTTTGCCAGAAGAATTTTGGGGTAACTTTCCCTTTGGCTGAGAAAAGCAGTGTAAAAGGTGATGATATCAGTCCGCTGTTTAAGCACCTGACAACCGCTGCAAACCCTGATTTTACAGGCGATATCAAATGGAACTTTGAAAAATTCCTGATTGATGAAGACGGTAATCTGATCCACCGTTTCCGCTCAGCGGTTACACCAATGTCACCTGAAATCACTAAACATTTATAATCCATATTCCATTGAAGAAATTCTTACTGGTACTTTTTGTGGCGTTTTCGCTATCAGAAGTGCATGTTGCTGTTGCAAAGACAGGTGATGAAGATCAGCTAAAAAGTCTCGTAGATAGTTTTGCGATCGCCATCGTGAAAAAAGATAAAGCATGGATCGTTTCCAATTTGAGCGAGACCTGCAAAATGTATGAACCTTCTGGAAGTACTCTAGACAGGGCAGGTATTGTTTACACCTTTACTGAAGGCATTTATGATATCAGCAAATCTGCTGCCTTGAACAAGGCATTTAAAGTTGATGGCCTGGCTGCCGGTGGATCTGCTGATTTTGATGTGGAAGGTGTCGGAAACATTAACGGAAACAAAGTAGATATTGCAGGTTCCTACAGGTTTAACCTTAAATTCACTAAATCTGATAAAGGCTGGATGATCTCTGAGATTATTATTAACGAGCGTTAATCCTTATTACGAAATTAACATAGCAAAAAATGCCCCGGATCATTCCGGGGCATTTTTTGTTGATTTAAATTTACCAGGGGTCAAGCCCTGGGTAATATTAATTACTTAAAACGATAAGCCAAACTGGTTTGAATTACCTGATTCTTGTAAATTGGTGTTTCACTTGATCCGTTTTCATTGTTCTTCTGGAAGTCAAGTGCATAACGTCCCTGCAAGCTCAATTGATCAGTAAGACCAACACCTAATCCAATAACACCGCCAACAAGGCTTTTCTTCAGATTTTCGTTTTCATTTCTGATTGTATTCTGGTAAGTTGCGTCTCCACGGGTAAATTTCTCTTTAGTGGATGCAAGGAATGAAACCTGCGGACCTACATAAATACTGAATTTATCAGCTGCACTGATCTTGGCCAGAATTGGAATCTCAATAAAGTTTGAGGTTACAGAATATTCATTTGCTACACCCAGTAAACTTGTTCCGGTTGTCTTATACCCTTTTTGTGAGAACATAAGTTCAGGTGAAAAGGCCAGGCCTTTAACTACCGGAATATCAACGAACAACCCGGCATTTAAACCCGGTTTAAATTCTGTATCGAAATTTCTGTCATTTGTTTTGATGATATTTGAAAAGTTTACACCTCCTTTAATACCAAATGTTTGTGCTTCTGCAGCTCCTGCGAACAGTACACCTATAGCTAAAATTAATACCTTTTTCATAATGATGTTTATTTATTTATAGGTCTGCTTAAGAAATAATGATGCCAAGCTGTAATGTTTAGTGAAATAAGGCCTCTGATGGATAAGAAAGTATCAAATCAAACCAATTCCTTTAATAAATTTGTTTCAGAATAAGTTCAATTGTATTTTAAATCGGACGTTTTATGATGATTACCGAAGTAATAGCCTGGGCAGGCCTGATTTTTATTTTTCTCAATATAGCAGGGATTTATATCTTGCATAGATTCCTGAGTAAGCGATTGACAGATAAACTTTCTGTATGGCTTTTCAGTATCTGTTTAAGCCTTGGTATAACTTTTTTATTCACGCTGTTTGGCTTAATTCTCTTTCTTAATTGATAATTTCACAAAATTATTCACCCTTCCTCATGTATAAAAACTTAAAGCACCTCGTATTTTTTATCTTATTAATAAGTCCGCTGATTAGTATTGCTCAAACTCAGAGTTCATTTATTAATTCTTTAGATAACCCTAATGACTGGGTTGACGCCGTTTTTAGAAAATTGAGCAAGCGTGAAAGGATTGCCCAGTTATTTATGGTCAGGGCTCATACCGATAAGGGAAAAGCATTCGAAGATTCGATTGCAAAGTTGATTCGTAAGGAACGAATAGGTGGATTGGTGTTTTTTCAGGGAGGCCCAGCCCGACAGGCAGTGCTAACCAACCGTTACCAATCTGTTTCAAAAGTGCCATTATTGATATCAATGGATGCTGAATGGGGTTTAGGGATGCGGCTCGACAGTACCATATCTTATCCTTACCAGCTTACACTCGGAGCAATACAGGATAATAAGCTGATCTATGAGATGGGTAAGCAGGTGGCTATGGATTTTAAACGTATCGGCATGCAGGTTAACTTCGCACCGGTTGCCGATATCAATAATAACCCAAAGAATCCGGTTATTGGAATCCGTTCATTCGGGGACAATAAATACAATGTTGCAGCAAAGGTTACTGCCTATATGAAGGGGCTTCAGGAGAATAATGTTCTGGTTAGTGTCAAGCATTTTCCAGGACATGGTGATACGGATGTAGATTCACACCATGACCTTCCCCAATTACCTTTTACCCGTGAGCGGCTTGATTCACTGGAATTGTATCCTTTCAGGGAGCTAATTAAAGAAGGTGCTTCCGGTATTATGGTTGCACACATGAATATTCCAATCCTTGATAATTCTCCAAATTTACCCTCAACGCTCTCCCGTCCGATTGTTACCGGACTTTTAAAAGACGATCTTGGATTTAAGGGAATTATTTTCTCGGATGCGATGGAAATGAAAGGCGTTGCAAAGTTTTTTCCGGAAGGGGAAAGCGATGTGCTGGGTCTGATTGCCGGACTTGATGTTATTGAGCTCTCCGGTAATTCTAAACGAGCGGTAAAACTTGTACGTCAGGCAATTAAATCAAAACAGCTGAGTTGGGAACGTATCAATGCAAGCGTCAGAAAGGTACTTATGGCCAAATATTGGTCCGGGCTATCAGATAAACAATTTGTAAATCCAGAAAACATCATTGCCGACTTAAATCGTCCTGAAGCCAGGGAGTTAAATCAGCAACTCGCAGATGCCGCAGTTACGATTCTGAATAGTGATGCACAGATCAGAAATCTGGATTTAAGCAAGAAAACTGCACTGGTTAGTATGGGGGCACCTGGCTTGACGACTTTTCAGAACATCATCAAACCCTTATTGCCAAATTCCCTTCTTTTTTTATTGCCCAAGGATGCTTCGGATAGCGATGTTAATAATGTCAGGGCAGAATTGAAAGCTTATGATCAGATTATTGTAAGTATTCATGATACGAGAAGGCGTCCGGGTGCAGTGCTGGATTATAATGCCGGCCTCAAAACACTGATTGCTGATATAGCTAAAATGAACAGTATGTTTACGCTCTTTGCGAATCCCTATGCCATTACAGGGCTTCCGGGAATTGAAAAGGCAAAAACTTTAATTGTCAATTATCAGAACTCAGATGAAGCACAAAGAGCTGCTGTAAAAGTAATTACCGGTGAACTGAAAGCTTCCGGAAAATTACCGGTGGCGGTAAGTCCGGGTTTTAAAAATGGTGCCGGAGTCACTCAGGAATAGACCATTCATACTATTTGGGCCGGCCTGCTATGCCGGCTTTTTTATTGCTTCGATCTATGGATTGGAATACCTGATTCATGAATAAAATCAATATTTTTATGATTCTATGAATCAATGGTCAGCATTCAATAAACTCTCAAAACAGATCCAGATATGTCTCAGCAAAAAGCCCTGAAATTAGTTCGTGCATCAGCTGGATCTGGTAAAACATTTGCCCTTACAGCGCATTACCTGGTTTTGCTTTTTAGCGGGAAGGGCAAGTACCGTGAAATTCTGGCTGTTACTTTTACAAATAAGGCAACCGCCGAAATGAAAGAGCGTATTCTGGGAGCGCTGGAGGAACTTGCCCGCTTCGGTTATGAAAAATCGAAGTTTAGTGCTATCCTGAAGGAAAATTATCCAGACCTGGGTGATCAGGAGCTGAGGACAAGAGCCTCAGAAATATATGCAGGAATTTTGCATGATTACAGTCGCTTTTCGGTCAGTACTATAGATGGTTTTGTGCAGCAATTGATCAGAAGTTTTGCATTTGAGCTAAACATCGATAGTGGTTATAAGCTGGAGATGAATCATGAAAAAGTAAAGGATGAGCTTGTTGCAGCATTGAATCTTCAGCTTGAAAAGGATTCTGAACTATTGGAATGGGTGACCGGTCTTGCGATTGATCGCATCAATGATGGGTATGATTGGGATTATAGTCGTGCATTAAAAGAACTTGCAGGCGAAATATTTAAGGAACGCTACTATCCCTTTCAGGAGGCAATGCAGGCTATGGGCCCTGAGCAGACAAAGGAGTTCAATGCTTTAAGAAATCAGATCAAAAAAGGTATTAAAACTTTCACTGAAGAGATATTTGAAAAAACTAAAAGTATTGAGAAATTTTTTGACGCTTCGGGGATTGAATCAAAAGATTTGGGTGGAAAGACCAACAATCCACTTCTAAAACTGGATAAAATCATTCAGGGAGATTTAACAAAAGTTGAGGCCCTCAGGAAACTACTCAATGATTTTGACCAATGGCCAAACCGGGCATTGAAAGATACCAGCCTGGTAGAGCACCTTTACGAGCAGATAAACCCGCTTTTAGCTCAGTTAATTGCCTATTATGATGAAGGTATAGAAATCTATAATACCTATCTGGCCATTAATAAGAACAGTTCATACCTTCGTTTGATGCAGCGAATGGCAGATCTTTTAAAGGATTACCGTTCGGAAAAACGGGCTTTGCTGATCTCGGATGCTCAGCAGCTTTTAAAGGGCATAACAGGTTCTGATGCAGATAATCCTTCATTTATTTGGGAGAAAACAGGCAATAAGTATAAGCATTTCCTCTTTGATGAGTTCCAGGATACCAGCACATTTCAATGGATGAATTTTTTACCCCTGCTTAAAAATGCAATTGCAGAAGGTTCGCATGGTGCCCATTCAGCCCACCTGGTAGTAGGAGATGTAAAACAATCAATTTATCGATGGAGAAACGGTGACTGGCGGATTCTGCATAGTAATTTGAAAAGGGATCTGCTTGAGGATAATGTGGCTGAAGAGAATCTGATGTTTAATCGCAGAAGCGCAGAAAATATCATCCGTTTTAATAATTTTCTCTACAGCAGTCTGCCTGCTGTTTTACAGCAGAACCTGAATGATGTTTTTTATGAAACAGCACCAGAGTACCTGCACGATTCATGGGAAATAGAAAATGGTAGTATGATTGTTAAGGCTTATGAGGGAAGTCATCAGGAAATAACAGATAAAACCCTGGCCGGAGGAAGGATTGAAGTAAAATTCTTTTCAAAGAAACCGAAATCTTATCCGGGCGATGAGCAGGATGAAGAGGAGGATCAGTCTGAAGCCGCAGAATATACCATTGAAAAACTGACAGAGCTTTTAAAGCAGGGTGTCTCAATGAGGGATATTGGTATTCTGGTGCGGTCAAATCGTGAAGCAGAGGAGATCCTTGAATGTATTTTTCAAAAAGTAAATCAGGACCGCCTTACTGAAGCCGCCGGAAAATCCTTTCAGGTAATATCGGGAGAGGCTCTGAAGATTATGAATAATCCGGCTATTGCTTTATTACTTTCAACCTTCCGATTATTGACTGTCAGAGAATCGGAGAGTGGAATTTTTAAGGCTGAATGTGCACGGCTCTGGGCCCAGATTAAAAACCCCGCTAATATCCTGATCGAAATAGACAGCAATCATTGGATGGATATGGCATCTGGTCCGATCTCTTCAATGGATGATATATTACCTCCCGAATTATGCAAAGGTTTAAACTCATTCAAGTATTTGCCTGTTGGTGAACTGACAGAGAAACTGATCAATATTTACCATCTCGGAATTGCTGATTCAGAATATATGATTCCTTTTCTTCTCGCATTCAGAGATCAGGTGGCTGTGTTTGCAGCTGCCGGAGATCAGGGAATCGGCTCATTTTTGGAGTGGTGGGATAACGAGGGCTCGGGAAAGGCTTTACCATCTTCAGAGAGCCAGGATGCGGTTCAGGTAATGACTATCCATAAATCGAAAGGTCTTGAATTCAAAGCGGTAATTGTACCTTTTGTCAAATGGGATTTTGTTAATTCCTCTAAGGGACGCCAAAAGAATCTTTTATGGGCTGATGCTAAACCTGCTGGTTTTGAGCAGTTTAAATCTCTTCCTGTGGATCTTGGTAAAGGATTGGCCTCAACAGTATTTGCCAGAGATTACTTTGAAGAAATTATGCTGGGTTATATGGATGTAATCAATACCATGTATGTGGCAACAACCAGGGCAAAAGATTACCTATGCCTGATCTGTCCTAATGTACCAGTGAATAAGAAGGATGGGAAAGAAAGTGCAGTGAAGAATATACAATCAATTCTTTCAGGCTTATTTGGGAATGGAGATACCGGAGATCTGCAATTTGAATCAGACGATACTCATTATTTTATGGGCGAGTTTCCGGCTCTGATTCCGGATGCTGATGCAAGTTCGGAACATGAATCTTTAAGAATTCATAAATATCATGTGAATGAACAGCTAACTGAACGATTCAAGCGAAACAGCATGAAAGAGGATTCCTGGTTTAATGCAAAACAGCGCAAGGGAATTGTGATGCATAAATTACTGGAAACTTTGAGCGGTACCGAAGATCTGGATAAACTCATTTCTGAAAAGGTTCAGGAGGGTCTTATCAGGGAATCAGAAAGGGAAGAGATCAGACAGGCTGTTGGGGATGTTTTGCTTCAGGAGGAAATAAAGCACTGGTTCAAAACCGCCAAATCAGTTATCAGTGAAAAGGACATGATCATTGATTCCGGAACTGTAAAAAGGCCGGATAAACTGTTTGTATTTGAGAAGAACGCAGTTTTACTGGATTTTAAATTTGGTGCGCAAAACAATAAATATATTGCAGATATCAGCCTTTACCGTGATAATCTGATGAAAATGGGTGAATTTGAGCAAGTGGATGCTTACTTATGGTATGCACAGGATCGTAAACTACAGAAAGTCTGATCATGGAGAATCAATCATCGGATAAGTTTCTGTACCGGGTTGCAGAAGATCTATTGAACCGCTTCGGAAAGGATCTTCAAGATGTGGCAATTGTATTTAATAATAAACGACCTCAATTATTTCTGAGGAAGTATCTGGCAGAGATTAGTGGCAAGCCAATCTGGAGTCCCCGTTTTTATACAATCCAGCAATTCTTCTCAGAATCAACGAGTCTGGTTTGTGCATCCCAGTTAAAGCAGTTCTTTGTACTCTATTCTGAATACAATCTTCTGTTAAAAAAGGAAGGTAAAGAGCCTGTAAGTGCCGATGTTTTTTATCCTTTGGCCGAGATCATTGTTTCTGATTTTTCACAGATTGATTATTACATGGCTGATCCGGTGAAGGTCTTTAATCTGATAGGCAGTATCGCCGAACTGGAACAGCAATTCCCAAACTTTGAAGAGGAACAACTTGCCTTTATGGAGAGTTTCTGGTCCTCATTTTCTCAGGAAAAGCAGAATAAAGTCCAGGAGAAATTCATTGAAATGTGGCATAGGATGCCGCATCTCTACCAGAATTTCCATGCAAGGCTGGCTGAACAGGGCTTGCTTAGCAGTGCAAAGATGTACCGCAATCTTGCTGAAGGAAAGGATTCTGATGCGGGATTTTTAAATGAATTCAGCCATGTTGCTTTTGTAGGCTTTAACGCTTTATCAAGAGCAGAGGAAATTTTGTTCAGATCCTGGCAGGATGAAGGTCGCTGCTCATTTTATTTTGATGCCGACGAGCACTATTTTTCAGATAATATCCAGGAAGCCGGGCATTTTATCAGGAGGAATATCAATACTGTGGGTCTGGAAAACCAGTTTTCGATCACCGAAAACCGGATTAATGATCCAAAAAAGGAGTTTACTATAGTTCAGGCTTTGGGTAAAATAGCTCAGGGTAAATTGCTTGCTGAATTGCTCCCGGGGAGTACAGATAAGAATGACCCTGCTTCAAAAGCGATCATCCTTGCTGATGAGAGTCTTTTGCTTCCGGTTCTTCAAACCGTTGATGATGAAAGCCTGAATATTACTATGGGTTATCCTTTTGAGCAGTCGGCAGTATTTGGATTATGTGATCTCTGGCTCGATATTCAGGAAGAAATTGCCTCGGGTGATAAAATTTCCATTGCTTATCCAAAGGTTCTGACTTATATATTCAGTCCCCTGATTGCTACCGATATTGAACAGAGGAATAAGATCCATAAGGAGATCATTGAAGAAAAGAAGGCCAGATTTAAACTTCAGGAACTGAGGGGAAGCGGTAAAATTGCCGGACTTACCTTCGGTCTGTTTGAAAGTCCTGCTGATTCTATCAGGAATTTAGGCAGCTTGCTTTTGCTGGTTTCAGAGCAGATTGTCGAACTGCGTAAACTCGAAAGTTTACTCATCGCTGAGGCGGTTAAAACACTGAATGTACTTTCAGATAGTTTTGCAGAGCTTGGGAATGCCGGTGCAATGCCCGAGATAAACGCGGGCTTTGTACTTAGAACGATCAGGAGGGCTTTGGCAGGACTCACGGTGCCTTTTGACGGAGAGCCTTTATCAGGATTGCAGGTCATGGGTCTGCTCGAAAGCCGTTGTCTTGATTTCGATGAATTAATTGTACTTGGAATGAATGAAGGTGTACTTCCTAAGGTGAGTATTACCCCATCTTTTATCCCCGATAATGTCAGAAGAGCTTTTGCACTACCCGTGCTTGAAAACCAAAACTCCATTTTTGCTTATTTCTTTTATCGATTGTTGCATTGTGCAAAGAAAGTTACCCTGATTTATGTCGGCATCACTGATGACAAGGTTGGAGGTAGCGGAGAGGAAAGCAGGTTTATTAAACAACTGGAATTTGAAACAACCTGCAAATTTACTCATGTTTTACAGCAGAATCAGCCAATTGATATTTCAACTCCGCAAAGTATAGAAGTCAGCAAGAGTGGCCCGGTACTGGATAAGCTGCGCACTTATTTAAAACGAAATTCTGAAAGCAAATACGATAAAAAGATCTCTGCATCTGCTTTTACTGACTATGTAAGCTGTTCGCTGAAGTTTTTCTTTGGCAAAATAGCAGGTCTTGCAGAACCAAAGGATTTGCCGGATGAAATCGGTCCGCATACGGTGGGTACCATGCTGCATACTGTGATGGAAAGTTTTTATCGTGATTCGATTGGGAAGGAAGTGACTGCAGATTATATCAGGCAGCGTGAAAAATTGTTGCCGGCTATGTCTAAAGCCGCTATGATCCAGGAATTGAAACTTAACCCGGATTACGAATATTTGCAAAGTGCATTGCAGCAGATCATCATAAAAGTAATTGAGCAATATGCTTTGAAAGTACTGCGGCATGATGAGCAAATTGCACCTTTCATAATTAAGGAGCTGGAAGACAGAGAGGCTTATACTCCTCTGTTTTCTATTGAAGTAGAGGGCAGGGAAGAGCAGGTCAGGTTAATGGGAATTATCGATAGGGTAGACATTCATCAGAATAAAACCCGGATCGTTGATTATAAAACAGGCAAGGATCAGTTAAGGTATGGTGATTTTGAAGGCCTGTTTGATGAAGAAGCTAAGGGTCAGAACAAAGCCCTGCTTCAAACACTCTTTTACACCCTTGTGTATGAGAAGGCCAGAAATGTAAGCGAGGTGGAGCCCCATCTTTATACAGTAAAGGATTTCAGCCTGGGAACTCAATTTATTGAAAAGACAAAGGAAAAGTTAATACTAAGGGATGAGAATCTGTCGGGTTTAAAAGATCAGTTTGCTCTCAAATTAAAGGAAAAATTGAATGAGTTATTCGATAGCTCAGTACCATTCAGGCAAACTGTGAATACTGATACTTGCAAGTACTGCTCGTTTAAAGGGATTTGTCAGAGGTAGGGCTCTATTTTGAATGTATAATGCATTACTCTCTTCTCAAGACTTCACCATTTGCTCCTACTCAGGGCTACACCCTTCGTTGATAGTATTTCGCCCTTTCAGGGCTTGAAGGATATACTCTGGAATCGCAGAATGTCAGACATCTCTCACCTGATAAATATTAGCCCTGAAGGGGCGGTATATCTATAGGGCATTGCGAAGCTTTGCCCGAGATATTAACCGTTAAATAAATAGATTAGCACAAACCAGCCCTGAAGGGGCGTGATTAAAGTGTAATGCGTTAAATTGAGATTTAATCTTAATTATAATGGGACAGTCACTCGTAAAAAATTACCTCCATATTGTATTCAGTACTAAATACAGGGAGCCTTTAATTAAGCCCCCTTTTGAGGATGAGTTGCATCGATATTTATGGGGGATTTGTTATAATCTGGAATGTTTTCCTATAAAAATTGGCGGATATACAGATCACATTCATGTTCTGTGCATGCTTTCCAAGAAAATTGCCCTGATGAAATTACTTGAAGAACTCAAATCACATTCATCAAAATGGATGAAAACCAAAGATGAATCTCTTAAAAATTTTTACTGGCAGAATGGTTATGGTGCATTTTCTGTAAATTATAAGGGAGTGGATGTGGTATCCCAATACATTGCCAATCAACACGAGCATCATTATAAAAAGACATTTCAGGAAGAGTTCAGATCCATTTTAAAAAAGAATCAGGTGGAATATGATGAACGTTATGTCTGG
>CAZGCG010000071.1:0-12289 GCA_964524205.1 uncultured Sphingobacterium sp.
AGGTCTTGATGCACAACCACCCTGTAAAATACTGGTACCATAAAATACAATTGGTAGTTTTTTATCAGCAGTTGGTTTCGTAATCGTACTGCCGCTTTCTAATCCGATTTCTACTTTGGTTGTGCCATCGTAAAGCGGTAAATAAAGTTTAAACTCCCTTTCTCCTGCGCTAAGACCGCTAATCAGGGAAGCCTCATTTTCTTTTGCAGTTGGTCTGCCTGTATTTACGTAGGTCCATACTCCATTAACTTTGCAATACAAATCGACACCTTTTATGCCTGTTTCGGCCATATGGTTCATTTTTGTATCATTTAGCAAAGCCCATTTTACTTTTACAGAACTTGAGTTGGTATTAAATCTTATGGAGATTCCGGCAGAATTTTTTGACAGACCCCAAACCTCCTTTCTGACTTTATCCTTGTAAGAGGCTGGTAAACGGTCGTACGGACTTTCTTTTTCGGATTCAGCAACTCCGGTGCCCTCAATTAAAAATGATTCTTTTCCATAATAGATAGTATTATCTTTTTTGGCAGGACTTTCCTGAGAAATAACCGAAGTGCTGATGAAGCTAAGGAGCAGCAGGCAGATGTATTTACGCATGAGTGTGTTTTTGTTATGTGTGATTAAATATAGGATTACAATGAATAAGGAACAAGAAGAAGTTTTAGGGATTTTTATTTGTTATGCATACCCGGTTCAGACAATTAGCTTTGATATTTCATCCAGATTAAATGTATAAAGCATTATCTTGCAATGCCAAATCCATTTTGGTAGAAGAGATATGATCAGTTATACAATTTCAGGATGAGTACAGAAGCTACAGACACAAAGCTGAAATTCTCAACCTATGAAATTTTTGTAATACTGATCCTAACCCTGACTCAGTTTACGGTTGTCCTCGATTTTATTGTAATTTCTCCGCTTGGCGATCTCCTGATGAAATCCATGAACCTGAGTACCACTCAGTTTGGATTGTCTGTATCAGCATACGCCTTCAGTGCCGGGTTTTCGGGCCTGATGACCGCCGGTTTCGCTGATCGTTTCGACAGAAAGAAATTACTTTTATTTTTTTATATCGGCTTCATAGTAGGTACACTTTTCTGTGGTCTAAGCCATACCTATACTATGCTTTTAGCTGCCAGGATTTTCACCGGTTTATTTGGAGGCGTTATCGGCTCAATTTCAATGGCTATTGTTTCTGACTTATTTCCACTTGAGAAGAGGGGCAGGGTGTTTGGCTTCCTGCAAATGGGATTTGGAGCCAGCCAGGTTCTGGGAATTCCCTTGAGTTTATATATCGCGAATATCTGGGGCTGGCAATCGCCATTTCTGATGATTGTAGGTTTGTCAATCCTTGTTTGGCTCTTTATTGTTTTCAAATTGAAGCCCGTTACTGAGCACCTTGAGCAAAAAAGTGAAGGGCATGCCATTGCTCATTTATGGCATACACTTACTTTGCGTAAGTATCGTATCGGCTTTCTTGCAACCGCATTTCTTTCTTTGGGCAGTTTTATGATGATGCCCTGGGGGAGTGCTTATGTGATCAATAATTTGAAGATTACGGCCCATCAGCTTCCATTCATTTATATGGCTTCAGGAGTTTGTACACTTACCATTATGCCTATAGTTGGAAAATTAAGCGATCGTTTCGATAAATTTCACCTGTTTACCATTGCATCAATGATTCTGGTCGTTGTAATCACCATTTATGCAAATCTTGGACCCGTTTCATTCTGGATTGTTCTGGTCATGAACCTTGGCCTGCAGGTGGGCTTTATGAGCCGGATGGTTCCCTCTATTGCACTCACCTCAGCCTTGCCTCAAAAAAAGGACCGTGGGGCATTTATGGGAATAAATTCATCCCTTCAGCAGATCGCCGGTGGAATTGCCGCAGCCATCGGTGGAATGATCGTTGTTCAGAATGATAAATTAAGTCCCCTTGAACATTATGACACAC
This sequence comes from uncultured Sphingobacterium sp., assembly GCA_964524205.1. Classification (GTDB taxonomy): domain Bacteria; phylum Bacteroidota; class Bacteroidia; order Sphingobacteriales; family Sphingobacteriaceae; genus Daejeonella. Next base: position 1,958 of record CAZGCG010000071.1, read on the forward strand.
TTGTTTATGTAGTTGTCTTGCTTTCTATAATTTCTGTGTTCTTACTTATGAGAGTTAGCAGAATTATAAAGAATAACGATTGATTAGAATCAAGTATCAAGAACCAAGAGCCAGGAACCAAGAGCCAAGATCAAGGACTATATACAAGACTTTCATGGCCCATACCTCATATCTCGGACCTCACACCTCATTCTCGATATCTCAAATCTAATTTCGTATCTTAAACATTTTCAAGCTCTAAATCACAGCAGAATTTGGAGATGAATTAAAAAAGAAATTGTGTTTATTTGTATGACCAAAAGAACTTTCAAAATATATGCTTTCTAAAAAGACCCGTTATGCTTTAAAAGCCCTCGTAGTTTTGGGGAAAAATTTTGGTGAGGCACCTATTCAAATTTCAAAAATTGCCTCTGAAGAGCATATTCCTAAGAAGTTTCTGGAGCAAATTCTTCTCGACCTCAGAAATGCAGGTCTTTTGTACAGCAAAAAAGGTTCGGGCGGTGGATATGGACTCGTAAAAGATCCTGCAGAGATCTCAGTAGTTCAGATCTTACGTCTTACCGGTGGACCGGTTGCCCTTCTTCCCTGTGTCAGCCTGAATTTTTACCAGAAATGTGATGAATGCGACAATGAAGTAACTTGCGGTGTTAGAGATGTTTTTGTAGATGTGAGGGATGCTACAGTCAAGATTTTAAGCGAAACAAGTATCGCGGATGTGATAAAAAGAGAGAAGAATTTAATAGAAAATTACACTCAATAATTTTTTTTCAAAAAAAGTCTACTAAATCTATATGCTTTGTATTATATTTGCCCAATGAAAAAATTAGGCCTTCATATTTTCAATGAAATAACAATGAATTGTTGTTATATGGGCATAAGTAATCATTGAGGAAGACAAGACATAAAATAATTTATTATATGCATGAACCTCTTCAAACATAGAAGAGGTTTTTTTTTGAAATATAGATGAACAGTTTCAGAACAGAATTAGAAGATCCGATTGTACAAAAGGATATCATTGATCTCGAAAAGAAGATCAGGGAGTTTCGTGAAGGAAAGATCCATGATGAAAAATTTCGCAGCCTTCGTTTGGCCCGCGGTATTTATGGTCAGCGACAGCCTGGAGTACAGATGATTCGGATCAAACTTCCTTTTGGAAAAGTCAGCTTTAAGCAAATTCTGCGTATTGCCGATATTTCGGATGAGTATGCGAGCAGCAACCTTCATCTAACCACACGTCAGGATATTCAGATTCACTATGTGAGTCTGGATCGTACACCTGAATTATGGGCAAAACTGGAACAGGATGATATCACACTCAGAGAGGCCTGTGGAAATACGGTAAGAAATGTTACTGCTTCTTCAACTGCCGGAATTGATCCGAATGAGCCATTTGATGTTTCACCTTATGCCCATGCAACCTTTAAATATTTTCTGCGTAACCCAATCTGTCAGGAAATGGGCAGAAAATTCAAGATTGCATTTTCTGCTACCGAAGCAGATTCTGCCTTTACCTATATTCATGATCTGGGTTTTATTCCAAAGGTTCAGGTAAATGAAGGAAAAGAGATCCGCGGGTTTAAAGTTTTGTTTGGAGGTGGACTTGGTGCGCAACCTTCAATAGCCCATGCCATTAATGATTTTCTACACGAAGATGAGTTGATCCCATACATTGAGGCTACCCTTCGCGTATTTGACAGACATGGCGAGCGTACAAACAGGAATAAAGCAAGGATGAAGTTTCTGGTCGCTAAATTAGGACTTGAAGAAGTTTTAAGACTAATTGAAGCTGAGAAAGTAGCAATCCGATTTAAGAAATTTGTGATAGATCGTGATACCATTGCCCTGCCTGAAATTCCTGAATTAATTTCTCTTCCTGAAGCTCAGATCACCGATCAGTTTCAATACCAGCGCTGGCTGGATACCAATGTATTTGAGCAGAAGCAGGAAGGATTTTATGGTGTCTACATTAAGGTTACTACGGGAGACATTCCAACAGCAAAAGCCAGGAAGTTTATTGCAGCGATCAGCGGACTGGTAGCTGATGAAATTAGAATTACTATTAATCAGGGCTTGCTTTTGAAGTTTGCCAGAAAAGAGGTCTTGCCACTCCTGTTCGAACGTCTGAAAGAATTGGATTTTGTTAAGCCAGGATTTGATAGTGTAGGTGATGTAACCACCTGTCCGGGTACTGATACCTGTAATCTTGGTATTTCAAACAGCACCGAGTTAGCACGTGTTCTGGAAGATCTTATTTCTGATGAGTATGATGAATTACTTGATAATCAGGATATTAAAATAAAGATCAGTGGTTGTATGAACAGTTGTGGTCAGCATGGACTCGCTCAGATTGGCTTTCATGGCAGTTCATTAAAGGCCGCTGGAAAAGTAGTTCCTGCTGCGCAGGTTTTATTAGGTGGGGGTACTTTAGGTGATGGTCTGGGCCGTGCTGCCGACAAAGTGATCAAAGTTCCGTCTAAAAGAACCAAAGATGTTGTCAGGTTTGTGCTTGATAATTACAAGCAGAATAAACAGGAAAATGAACTTTTCAACGAATATTATGACAGACTTGGGAAGGATCATTTTTATCAGCTGTTAAAACCGCTTGCCGATCTGAGTACACTTACTCCTGATGAGTTTGTCGACTGGGGACATGAAGAGACTTTCGAAACAGCAATTGGAGTCGGAGAATGTGCGGGAGTGATGATCGACCTGGTTTCGACCTTATTGCTTGAGGCAGAAGAGAAACTGCAATGGTCGGTTGAATCATTTGATGCGAAGGCATACTCAGATTCAATCTATCATGCCTATAGTGTATTTATTAGCAGTGCAAAAGCTATGCTGCTGGATAAAGGCATCAACAGCAGCACTCAAACCGGAATAATTCGGGATTTTGACGAGCAATACAAAGAAAGCAGCATTCTTGCCGGACTTGGAAGCTTTAATGACCTGGTCCTGCAAATAAATAAACACGAGCCATCAGCTGAGTTTGCTCAACATTATGTAGGAACAACAGTTGATTTTATTAATAGAATTAAGAAAGAAAAGGAGGCGATTCAATCATGATACAGACTCAGGTAAAAAATATAATTAAAGAACCAAGAATTACACTGGTTGGCGCAGGTCCGGGTGATGCAGAACTAATTAGTCTGAAAGGTGTACGTATTCTGAAATCTGCAGATGTAGTATTATATGATGCGCTGGTTAACAGTGAATTGCTTGATTTTGCGCCTGAAAGTGCAATAAAAGTATATGTTGGTAAACGTTCAGGCGATCATTCCTATTCACAGGAAGCGGTTAATAAACTGATGATTGATTATGCCTTAAATTACGGTCATGTGGTCCGTCTCAAAGGTGGAGATCCATTCGTTTTCGGACGTGGTTTTGAAGAATTGGAAATGGCTGCATCCTACAGTATTCAAACAGAGGTTGTACCCGGAATTTCGAGCAGTATATCAGTGCCTGCACTGCAGGGAATACCTGTGACCCATCGTGGTGCAAGTGAAAGTTTTTGGGTAGTTACCGGAACAACCAGTTCAGGAGAAATTTCTAAGGATCTTTATACTGCGGCAAAAACTGATGCGACAATCGTTGTTCTGATGGGCGTTAAAAAATTGAAGGAGATCGCAGAAATATTTGTTGCTGAAGGAAAAAGCAGACTTCCTGTTGCGGTTATTCAAAACGGATCAATGGAAAATGAGAAAGTTGTTGTGGCTACTGCTGCAACGATCTATGAAACTGCTCAGGATCATAAAATTGACTCTCCGGCTTTAATTATCTTCGGTGAAGTTGTAGGCTTGCATTCAAAATTTCAGCCAATTAAGGCATTCTATGAGCTTTCAGAGCAAGAATAGCATTGAAGTTAAAAAAGAGGGAAATCAACTTTTTCCGGTATTCCTTAAGCTTAATCAGCTTAAGGTTTTGCTGGTTGGGGGTGGAAATATCGGACTTGAAAAATTGCAGGCCGTATTATCAAACAGTCCCGAAGCTAAGATCAATATTGTTTCTGATACCTTTCTGCCAGCACTTTTAGATTTTGTTGCAGCTTATCCTGAAGTGAAACTTTTTCACAGGAAGTTCGAATCAAATGACCTGCTTGGGCATGATCTTGTTATTCTTGCAACCGGGGATAATACGTTAAATGCAGAGATCAGAAGCATGGCACGTGAGTTGAATTTGCTGATTAACGTGGCGGATAAACCTGAGCTCTGCGATTTTTACCTTGGCTCAATTGTAAAAAAGGGGGATCTCAAAATTGGGATTTCGACGAATGGGAAATCACCAACTATTGCCAAACGACTCAAAGAACTTTTTCAGGAAAACCTTCCTGATGAGCTCGATCTTTCCCTGCAGCAGATGAATGCATTAAGAAATACACTCAATGGTGATTTTGCACACAAGGTGAAAGAATTAAACAAGGCAACTGCAATACTCGTAACTCCAGCAGCTGAGCAGGTAGCCAGCCAAAGAATGCGCTGGGCAATATGGGGCGCAGGCTTTTTAAGTATTCTGTTGATTTTTGGACTATTCTGGTTTAATGATCCTGCATTCCGCAATTATGTGGAAGGGATTCATCCTACCTTTTATTATTTCCTGATTGCCGGATTTATTTTTGCGATGATCGATGGGGCAATAGGAATGTCCTATGGGGTTACTTCCACAACTTTTTCTTTGTCGATGGGTATTCCACCGGCATCAGCAAGTACTGCAGTACATGTTTCAGAGATCCTGAGCAATGGCATTGCAGGCTGGATGCATTTCAGGATGAAAAACGTAAATATGCGTTTATTCTGGCTATTACTTATTCCTGGTGTGATTGGAGCTGTTCTCGGTGCGGTGTTGCTTTCATCACTTGAACATTATAGTTATATAACCAAGCCTATTGTTTCATTATACACTTTAATTCTTGGGATAGTAATCCTGCTTAAGGCAGTTAAGATTAATCGTAAAAAAATTGGTGCTAAAATTAAAAATATTCGTTTTCTTGGTTTTGGAGGTGGTTTTATTGATGCGGTGGGCGGCGGTGGCTGGGGATCGATTGTTTTGTCATCCCTGATTGCAGGCGGACGAAATGCCCGATATGCCCTGGGAACGGTAAAACTTTCGAGATTCTTCATCGCATTGATGAGTTCTCTGGCATTTATCACAATGCTTAATAATGTATACTGGGATGCTGTTTTGGGTCTGGTTATTGGAAGTGCGATTGCATCGCCTATAGCGGCCCGTTTATCTAATAAAATTTCGGTTAAAGCAATCATGATTGCGGTAAGTATAATTGTTATTGTGGTGAGTCTCAAAACAATTATCACCACCCTGATTAATTTTATTTAATTAAGTATTTTTGCCGAAATCCTACAGAATAATGAAAGAAAAATCCAAGCTCATACGAACCCAGGCAGCACGTACCTCTAACAAAGAACATTCAGTGCCGCTCTATCTGACCTCGAGTTTTGTGTTCGATAATGCAGAGCATGGAAGGGCTATGTTTGCTGATGAAGTTGAAGGGAATATTTATTCACGTTATTCTAATCCAAATACAACAGAATTTATAGACAAAGTACGTGATTTTGAAGGTGCTGAAGCCGGATTAGCTTTTTCATCCGGAATGGCGGCTGTATTTGCATCGATTGCAGGTTTACTGCGTAGCGGAGATCATATCGTTGCGTTTCGTTCCATATTTGGTTCTACCCATCAGTTGTTTACTCAATTACTGCCTCGCTGGGGCATTACCACAACGTATGTAGACGCGTCAAAGCCTGAAGATTTTGAGCCTGCTCTGCGCCCTGAAACAAAAATGGTATTTCTTGAAACCCCATCTAACCCCGGTCTTGAACTGGTTGATCTGGAATGGCTTGGGAAATTAAAGCAGAAGCATAATTTCATCTTAAACGTGGATAATTGTTTTGCCACCCCCTATCTGCAAAAGCCGATAGAGTATGGTGCTGATCTTGTAAGCCATTCGGCGACCAAATATATGGACGGACAAGGAAGAGTACTTGGAGGAGTGGTAGTTGGCCGTAAAGATTTATTGAAAGAGCTGATGTTCTTTATCCGTCATACAGGACCGGCGATGTCGGCTTTTAATGCATGGACTATTTCAAAAAGTCTTGAAACTCTCCCGGTAAGGATGGACAGGCATTGCAGTAATGCATTGAAAGTCGCAGAAACCCTGGAGCAGCATCCTGAAGTTGAAGTGGTCAGATATCCTCACCTGCCTTCCCACCCGCAATATGAACTGGCTAAACGTCAGATGAAGCAGGGTGGTGGTATTGTTACTTTTATAGTTAAAGGAGGCTTTGAACGAGGAAAGCGGTTTATGGATGCATTGAAGATGATCCTGTTATCACCCAATCTTGGAGATACCCGTTCAATTGCGACCCATCCGGCCTCAACAACCCATTCTAAATTAAGTGATGCAGAACGGGCACAGATTGGAATTTTTCCTGGCAGTATCAGGATATCTGTCGGTTTGGAGGATATTGATGATATCCTGGAAGATCTGACACAGGCACTTGATAACTCGAAAAATTAAAATATAATGAACAGTTCAGAAAAAATACTTCAGGAGATTAAAGGTTTAGGGATTGAACAATCGCTGGAATATCTGGTGAAAGCTTTTCCGGGAGAAGTGATTTTTTCAACGAGTTTTGGATGGGAAGATCAGGTGATTTCTCATATTATATTTAAAAATAATCTCCCGATCAAAGTATTTACGCTTGAAACAGGCAGATTATTTCCTGAGACTTATTATGTCTGGAACCGAACACTTGAGATGTATGAGAAGCCCATTCATGCATATTATCCCGATACAGCAGCCGTAGAAAAATTGGTCAGTTCAAAAGGCCCCAGCAGTTTTTACGAATCTGTAGAGAACCGTAAGGAATGTTGCGCGATCAGGAAGATCGAACCTTTGAAGCGTGCCCTTGCCGGGAATTCTTGCTGGATCACGGGTATACGGGCCGAGCAATCGCAGAATAGGGAACATATGGACCCAGTTGAATGGGATGATGCAAATCAGATCCTTAAATTCCATCCTATTTTCGATTGGACACTGGATCAGGTTAAAGCATACATCCGCGAGAATAATATACCTTATAACCCATTGCACGACAAGGGTTTCCCGAGTATTGGATGTGCACCTTGTACCAGGGCAGTTAAAGAGGGGGAAGATTTCAGGGCCGGTCGCTGGTGGTGGGAAGATCAGGATAAAAAGGAATGTGGTTTACATTCTTCCTGAACAAGATGAATCAAATTTTTACGCATCACAATGCGATTTTATAATTTAATATGAATAAACAGGACACAACTTATTTAGACCAGCTGGAAGCCGAAGCAATATATATATTGCGTGAGGTTGCCGGCCAGTTTGAAAAACCCGCTTTATTATTTTCTGGCGGAAAGGACTCGATAACACTTGTCAGACTTGCTGAAAAAGCATTCAGACCCGGAAAGTTTCCCTTTCCTTTGGTGCATATAGATACCGGACATAACTTCCCGGAGACAATTACTTATCGTGATAATATGATCTCAAGGATCGGAGAGAAACTGATTGTAGGGTATGTTCAGGATTCAATTGATCAGGGAAAGGTAATTGAGCAGACCGGGAAAAATGCGAGCAGGAATGCCTTGCAGACAGTCACTTTGCTCGATACTATTGCCGAAAATAAGTTTGATGCCTGTATTGGAGGTGCCCGAAGGGATGAAGAAAAGGCCCGCGCCAAAGAAAGAATATTTTCAGTCCGTGATGAATTCGGACAATGGGATCCGAAACGTCAGCGGCCGGAACTATGGAACATTTACAATGGCAGAATCCATAAAGGAGAAAATGTCAGGGTATTCCCGATCAGTAACTGGACTGAACTGGATGTCTGGAATTATATCCGCCGGGAAAAAATTGAACTGCCGTCGATCTATTTTGCACATGAGCGCGAGGTTATTACCAGAAATGGACAGTTAATGGCTGCAGCTGAGTTCCTGAACATGGATCATGAGGATCATATAGAACGTAAGAATGTCCGTTTCAGAACGGTAGGGGATATGACCTGTACTGCAGCTGTTGAATCGGATGCAGATCAGATCGATGATATCATTGAAGAGATCAAATTTTCAAAAATTAGTGAACGAGGCGCCAGAATGGATGATAAAGTATCCGAGGCTGCTATGGAAGACCGTAAGAAGGGGGGATATTTTTAATATGGATTTACTAAAATTTTTTACAGCCGGAAGTGTAGACGACGGAAAGAGTACATTAATTGGCCGTCTGCTTTATGATAGTGAGTCAATTCTCGCCGATCAGCTTGAGGCATTGCAGCAGTCGAACCGTAAGAATGATGACGGGACAATTGACCTTGCAATTTTAACAGATGGTTTAAAGGCTGAGCGTGAGCAGGGGATAACCATAGATGTGGCCTATAAATATTTTCAGACAGACAGAAGGAAGTTTATCATTGCTGATACTCCGGGACATATCCAGTATACCCGTAATATGGTTACCGGAGCATCTAATTCTGACCTGGCGATTATTCTGGTGGATGCGCGTAATGGCGTGGTGGAGCAGACCATCAGACATTCATTCCTGGTTTCCCTTCTTGAGCTTAAACACGTGGTTGTCTGTATCAATAAGATGGATATGGTGGCTTACAGTGAAGATGTTTTTAATTCCATCAGGGAAGCTTATGCAGCAATTGCTGTTAAACTTAACCTGAAGGAGGTAACCTATATTCCGGTAAGCGCTCTTAAAGGAGATAATATTGTTAATAAATCTGAAAGGATATCCTGGTATCATGGGAAAAGCCTGCTTGATCATCTCGAAACCATTGAGGTAAATGAAGCGGTGCTTTCACATCAGGCACGAATGCCTGTGCAATGGGTAATCAGGCCACAAACGGATGAGCTTCATGATTACCGCGGGTATGCCGGTCGTATTTTAAGCGGGAGTTTTCATGTGAATGATAAGATCACGGTTCTTCCATCCGGTATCCGTTCAGAGATCAGTAAAATTGAAACTAATTTTACTGAACAGGATGAAGCTGAGTCAGGAATGTCTGTAACACTCCACCTAAAGGATAATATTGATATTGGTCGCGGTGATATTTTGGTGAATACTTCTCATGAACCTATGGTTTCTCAGGAGATTGAGGCAGATTTATGCTGGATGGACACACGTCCGCTGGATTCATCTATTATGTACCTGATTCAGCATAATAGTAAGGTTACTAAATGTAAGATCCGTGAAATCCTTCATAAGGTTAATATAAATACTCTTGAAAAGATAGAAACTGATACTTTTCAGTTAAATGATATTGGCCGGATTGTACTTAAAACTGCAGAGCCTCTTGCTTTTGATCTTTATCAGGAGAATAAATTGAATGGAGGTGCAATTCTGATTGATCCGCGTACAAACCTGACTGTAGGAGCTTTGATGTTCCGGGCTAACGCAGGATACTAATGTCATGTCATCAATACTTTGACGGATCTGGCATTAGTTCAAACAATTTAGATCAGGTTAAAGCGCTGTCTATTGGGCTAAAGCCCAATGTGATTTTTCTCACCTGTTTGAGTATGTTGGGCTGAAGCCCTAAAACGAAAGAACGCGTTAAGCTCCAGCTAAAGCTGGAGCCTATTGAGCAACGGTACTTTGTCTTGTCATAAATAACTTTGTCGTATCGCTCAATAGCCCGGTGCTTTAGCACCGGGTAAGGAATTAGTTTTCAGACCGGGCCCGTCCGAACGGTGTTCATCCGGGTCGGCTTCAGCCCAAAACTTTATCCTTCAATTTATTCGTGACATAATACTGGTTCTTTCAAATTGGATATCCCTTGCATTATCCCTAACTTTGTTAAAAATTTAAAGCAGTGAAAGTATCCTTAAAAAGAGTGAATGACGCAGTTCATTTCGAAGCATCGGCCCCTTCCTCAACAGTAAAAGTACATATTGATGGCTCTCCGGAAATTGGTGGTCAGGCTTTGGGTGTACGTCCTATGGAAATGGTACTTATGGCACTGGCTTCCTGCAGTTCATTAGATCTGGTAAGCATTCTCAAAAAACAAAAACAGGAAATCATTGATTTTTCGGTTGATGTTGAAGCAGAGCGAAGGGAACAGATCCCTAATATTTTTACAAAGATCCACTTGCTGTTTCACCTCAAAGGGGATATTGATCCTGCCAAAGCAGAAAGAGCCGCTGAGCTTGCGGTAAAAAAGTACTGTTCTGTACATGATATGCTGGTTGCCGGGGGAGTGGAGATAAGCTATTCTCTGGAAATCAACAATTAGCAAATCAGGGAATTAGCAAATTAGCAAATTGGAATTCTACTTCCATCGTGCGTCATCT
>CAZGCG010000072.1:0-12166 GCA_964524205.1 uncultured Sphingobacterium sp.
GCCTGGAAAGATCTATGCCAAGGCAGAGCATTTGCAGCCGGGAGGAAGTGTCAAAGACCGGGCGGCTTATCAGATTATTCTGGATGCTTATCAGAATGGCAGTTTGAAAAGAGGGCAAACGATCGTAGAAATGACGAGCGGGAATATGGGTGCTGGACTGGCTTTGGTATGCAGGCATTTTGGCAATCCATTTATAGCTGTGATGTCAGAAGGGAACAGTCCCGAACGCAGAAAGATCCTGAGTGCTTTTGGGGCAGAGATCGTTCTGACCAAACAGGTTGACGGTAGTCCCGGAATGGTTACCGGTGCGGATATTGCCCTGGCTGTCGATCTTGCAAAAGATATTGCTCATAACAGAAATGCATTCTATGCAGATCAGTTCAATAATCCCTCCTGTATTAGGGCACATTTTAATCATACCGGACCGGAAATTCACCTGGATTTGCCTGAAACTGATGTGTTTATTGCATCTGTTGGTAGTGGTGGTACATTCATCGGGACTTCGAAATATCTGAAATTGGTCAATCCAGGCATCAAATGCATCGCAGTAGAACCCGAAAAGTCAGCAATCCTGAAAACAGGAAAAGTCGATGACCCAAAACATATTATTCAAGGCACTGCCTATGGATTGATCCCACCGCACTGGGATGAAGCATTGGCAGATGATTTTATTACAGTAAGTGATGAGGAAGTGATGGACATGAAGAAAAGATTATCTTCAGAGCAGGGTTTGTACGTGGGTTATTCGGCGGCTGCGAATGTAATTGCTTCTCAAAAGTATTTGAAAGCACAGGCAAAACCATTGAATATTGTCACTATGCTTTGTGATTCGGGGTACAAATACAGCGATTAGATTGGTTTAATTAACTTTATGTTAATAAGATTATTATCATTGCCTTAATCTCAATAAACAATGTTCCAGGATTTTTACGAAGCCACCTCCCAGTTCTGCAGCTTTACTCCTGATGAGAAGCAAATAATAGAAAGTCATTTTACTTATCGGCAGGTTCCCAGAAAGTTTAAGCTTAGTGAAGAGGGAAAAATTGCCAGAGAGCTTTATTTTATAAATAAAGGCCTACTCCGCTTGTTTTATACAAAAGACGGATCAGATATAACGGCATACATTTTTAAAGAAAGGCTTTTTGCAAGTTGTTATGATAGTTTTTTAAGGCAAAGTCCAGGGATACAGACTCTTGAAACACTCGAAGATTCTGATCTTTTGGTGATAAATTATCAGGATTTGAATAAGCTGTATGAACTCATACCGAAGATGAATGTTCTGGCAAGGAAAGTTGCCGAGCAGCGTTTCATCAATGCACAATTAATTTTGTCTTCATATATTCTGGATGGCCCTGAAGAGCGATACAGGAAGTTTGAAAAAGAACATGGTGATCTTCTCCTGAGAGTACCGCATTATATGATTGCCTCATTTCTGGGCATTACGCCAGTCTCGCTGAGCCGGATCAGGAAAAGATTACTGAGAGAGTAATTTTTTTTCTTTACAAATGTTAATGAGATTGAACCTGAGCCTCAGCTACTTTTGTTTCGTTAAATTAAATCTAAAATGAACAAAAGCATCAGAACAGAAATTATCATTAATGCTTCCTCTGAAACTTTATGGAGCATATTAACAGATTTTGAATCTTACAAGGATTGGAATCCCTTTATTGTAGAAATAAGTGGAAAATTGGAAAAAGGCAGCAGACTAAAGAATACCTTAAAGAATGGGGATAAAACATTCGTTTTCAAACCAGTGATTGTTGAACTGGATTCAGGGAAATCATTTGCCTGGTTAGGAAGCCTTTTTTTTAAAGGCTTATTTGATGGAAGGCACTATTTTCAAATTGAAGAGTTAGCGCAAGGGCAGGTAAAACTCATACATGGTGAGGATTTTTCAGGAATATTTAGTTCGGCAATCCTTAAAAAGATTGCTGAGGATACAAGAGCTAATTTTATTGCTATGAATCAGGCTCTTAGGCAGAAAGCAGAAGAGGTGACAAAATAATCTAATATGGAAGCAGTACAATTAAGGGTTGCCAGACCAACAAATAATCTGGCAGAACTGGTCAGATTTTATACCGATGGACTAGGGTTTAAAATAATAGGAAGTTTTACCGGGCATGAGGGTTATGATGGGATAATGCTGGGAATACCGGGCAGCACTTACCATCTGGAATTCACACGGCATATCAATAATGCTCCCTTACCGAAACCATCAAATGAAAACCTTCTGGTTTTTTATTATGATGATCATGAAAAGTACTTAAGGGCAATAAAAAGATTAATGAATCTTAATATCTTGCCTGTAGAGCCTGAAAATCCGTACTGGCTAGGGAAGAGCCAAACATTTGAAGATCCTGATAACTGGCGGATAGTATTATTTGACGGTATTTATATTTCTGATTAAATATTCTTAAAATCGCCTTTGATTACCCGGATAGGAATGAAACCTGAAAAGTACCCTGAACCACAGATTAGAGATATGTCTGAAAAAAAACTAATTGGTGTCCATAGGATGATGTCTTTAGCAAATAACCTTACCGGAATGTTATGGGCTACTTTCATGCCTCGCAGAAAAGAGATTTTCAATGCTAAATCTCCTGATTTATACTCTATGCAGATCTACCCGGCAGATTATTTCCTGAACTTTAATCCAGCAACAACATTTGAAAAATGGGCTGCTTTGGAAGTTTGGGATTTTGAAAATGTTCCTGATGGGATGGAAGCATTTAATTTGAATGCAGGCTTGTATGCCGTTTTTAATTACAAGGGTCCAGGTAATGATCCAGGGGTTTTTCAGTACATCTTCTCAGAATGGATACCTCAATCTGAATATCAGCTGGATACCAGACCTCATTTCGAAGTATTGGGGGAGAAGTACAAAAATGAAGACCCTGAATCTGAAGAAGAGATCTGGATTCCGGTAAAAATAAAATAGGCCTTAGATCAAATCTCTTTTTGCAATATTTTGGCTAATAGATTTTTCTTTAAAATCTGGGTATTCAACATGCCCTTCGGAACCTGTCGAACAGCTATTATTTAAACTGTCATTGCGAGGAGGTACGACGAAGCAATCTCCGCTGTATAATAGGAGATTGCTTCGTTACACTCGCAATGACATTACACACTTATAATACACAACTGAGTCAGTTAACTCCCGTACCATCTTCAATAGCAACTTCATAAACCAGCATCTCAGTGCCTGTTTCAGATAAGTAAGCATCGGTAACTTTTTTTATGAGATCATTTGCTGCTTCTGCCTTTACCAGATTGATCGTACAACCTCCGAAACCTCCACCCATCATCCTGGCGCCTATAACATCAGGATTGTCTTTGACCAGATCAACCAGCAGATCGAGTTCTTTGCAGCTTACTTCATACAGATCCTTTAATCCGGCATGAGTCTCAAACATTCTTTTGCCAAAGCTGATCAGATCATCCTTTTCGAGATCTTCGCAGCCATTTAAAAGTCGTTTGATCTCTGAAACAACATAGGTAGATCTTTGATAAACAGTTTCATCAACAGTTTTTACATAAGAATCAAGCATCTCCTGATTGGCATCTCTCAGACTTTTTACTTCGGGGTGGTATTCCTGTATCAGCTTTACCCCTTTTTCGCATTGCTCCCGGCGCTGATTATAAGCCGAATCTGCCAAGGAATGTTTTACCCTCGTATCAAACAGTAATATTTTGATGTCTTTGGTATGAAATGGTACATAAACATATTCCAAACTCCGGCAATCGAGACGGATAAGATGTTCTTTTTTGCCAAAAACACTCGCAAACTGATCCATGATTCCACACTTTACCCCAACAAATTCGTTTTCTGCCGCTTGTCCGATTCTCACCAGGTCCATTTTTTCATAATCAAGTCCGAACAGCTCATTCAGGGCATACGCCGTTGCACATTCCAAGGCTGCCGAAGATGATAGTCCGGCACCGGGAGGGATATCCCCGCCAAATGCAAGATTAAAGCCATATTTTAAGGAATGTTTTTTTTGAATCTGTTCAACTACTCCAAGAATATAATCGGGCCATAATTTGCCTGAAGGAGCTATATCATAAATGCTGCCGCGGTAATCGTCATCGTAATCAAGCGAGTACAGTCTAATACCATCATCCTCCCGCTTCTGAATACCGATCCAGATTGCCTTATTAATCGCAGCAGGCAATACGAAACCCATATTATAATCAAGGTGTTCACCGATCAGGTTAATCCTTCCCGGCGAACGGATAATCATAGCTTCCTTCACGAATAGCTCTTTGAATTTATTTCGGATGCTTTTTGGATAATCTGTGATTGGGTCATTCATTTTTATCGTTCTTAATTTAAGACATGCTTACCTTCATTTCACACCCAATAATAAAGGAAATTATCGTTTAATAAGTACTAATTTTGCAGGGTTAACGTTTTTTAGCACATGAGATTTTTCAAATACATCATATATTTTTCAGTACTTCTTGTTTTTCCGCTGATCAGTTCTGCCCAGAAAGCGTCCTATTCCATTAACGGTACGGTCTCCAACCCTGAGATCAAAAGCCTGTACTTTACAGAAACTTCCTTTTTTAGTAATGTTAAGCCAAAGGTTCAGAAAGTGAATATTCTGGACGGTAAATTTAGTATAAGCGGTGATTTCAGCGAGCCTGTTCCTGTATTCCTTTCAATAGATCAGGATTATAAAAAGGATCCGGTTACGACGAAACAGTTTATTCTCGACCTGGGTAATATCTCTGTTCAGATTAATGGTGGACTTAATGATGCGTTAATCAGCGGTTCAAAAGCTCAGGATGATATGCAGCGCTTAAGTTCAGGGCAGGCACCTTATTTCGAAAAGTTAAACGAGATCGGGAAAGATGCTGAACTGAAATCACAATCAGGGATTTCTCCTGATTCCATTGCCGCCCTGTATCGGATTCCATTCAGGGATGTTAACAGGGAATTGGTGGCATTTCAACGTACATATGTTAAAGAAAATCCTACAGCTTTCGCTTCCCTATTGCTGATTCCAAGTATTGCCGGCAGCAAATTTAATTTCTTTGAGGCCGATAGCCTGTTGAAAAGTCTCAGTTCGGGGATTCAAAACAGTTCAACGGCTAAGCTTGTGAAGGATTATATAGATTCTGAAAAGAAAACCTCATTGGGTGCTATTGCTCCTGATTTCGCGTTATCCGATACTTCGGGCAAAGCGATTCCCCTATCCTCATTAAAAGGCAAATATGTTCTGCTTGATTTCTGGGCTGCATGGTGCGGGCCTTGTCGTCAGGAAAACCCGAATGTTGTGAATGCGTACAAGCAGTTTAAGGATAAAGGATTTACTGTTTTTGGCGTTTCGCTCGACAGGGATAAAAAGAGCTGGCTTGCAGCAATCCGTGAAGATAATCTGAACTGGCAGCATGTTTCTGACCTGAAATACTGGGGAAGTGCTGCGGCAGCATTATACAAAGTTGGGAGTATTCCCAGAAACTTCCTGCTCGACCCGAATGGGAAAATCATTGGTCGCGATCTTCGCGGACCTGATCTGTTAGATAAATTAAATGAATTATTTCCTTCAAAGAAATAATATTTCAAGTTGGTTAAATTACACTCCCTTGAATCTACAGCAAATCAGCCCCGATATCTGGACGATAATATCTGCCATCAAAATAAATCCTTCCTGCGTCTGCAGTAGCGTTCTGGACAGCGTCAAACAGATTGTCCTGCAGCGATGTAATTGCAATTACCCTGCCACCACTGGATTTTACAATGCCGTTTTCTAGTTCTGTCCCGGCGTGATAAGCCACAGAATTTCTCAAATTTTCAATTCCTGATAGTGCTTTACCCTTCAGGTACTCTCCAGGATATCCTCCCGAAACAATCATTATCGTTGCTGCAAATTTTGGGGAGATTTTTAGTTCTTTTTCAGATAGGTTTTCTTCAGCCACACCCATGAACAACTCGATAAGATCACTTTCAATTCTCGGAATTACACTTTCGGTTTCGGGATCACCCATACGTACATTGTACTCGATCACAAAAGGCTCTTTGCCATCAGCCGAACTTGCTGCCATAAGGCCAATAAATATGAATCCTTTATAAGGGATATTATCTTTTTTTAATCCTTCAATAGTTGGGATGATGACCCGCTCTTCTACCTTTCGCATAAATTTTGTATCAGCAAAAGGAACCGGAGAAACCGAACCCATTCCGCCGGTATTTAATCCGGTATCACCTTCACCAATCCGTTTATAATCTTTGGCTTCAGGCAGGATTTTATAAGATATACCGTCTGTTAAAACAAAGACAGAAAGCTCGATTCCTGTTAAAAACTCTTCAATGACCACTGTGCTGCTCGCTTCCCCGAATTTTGCATCGGCAAGCATAGCCTTTAGTTCAGTTTTTGCATCTTCCAGAGTCTCACAAATCAGAACCCCTTTGCCGGCAGCTAATCCATCCGCTTTTAGCACGATCGGAAGTTTCTGAGTTTCAAGATATTTTAAGCCATCTTCAAGGCTGGCTTTGCTGAATGACTTAAATGCAGCAGTAGGAATGCCATGTTTAATCATGAACTGCTTCGAAAAATTCTTGCTGCCTTCAAGCTGAGCACCTTTTTTCTGTGGACCGATAACCGGAATATGTGATAAATCGCTGCGTTCGAGAAAATAGTCATGAATTCCTTTTACCAATGGCTCTTCAGGGCCTACCACAATCATCTCAACATTGTTTTTAAGAACAAAAGCAGCTATACCTTCAAAATCCGTTAGTTTCAGGTTTATATTCTTACCATAGGCAGAAGTTCCCGCATTTCCGGGTGCGATATATAATTGTGATAAATGCCGGCTTTCTGCCATTTTGGATGCGAAAGCACATTCGCGTCCACCCGAACCAAGTAAGAGGATATTCATGCTGTAAAGATAGGGCGAATTAGCAAATGAACAAATGTAAATGAGTGGCACAATTCGAAAAATCATGCGGGATTCAGTAATTTAAATACTAATTTAAACTGGCGATTTCCTAAAACAAGAATTATGGTTAATGGCTAAGAGGGGCTAATGAGAAATTACCTTGACATTAAGATTTTAAAGAATAACAAAAACTATAGATAAATGAAAAGAATCGGAAGATTTGAATACCCCGGCCTGCTGTTTGTTCTTCTATTTTTTTATTCCTGTTCGAATGTTAAAAGTCCGGATGCTGGAAATCAGGATTCAATACCTGAATATTATACCCTTGAGGATTTTCCGTCTGTTCGCAAGATTGATGCACATATGCATATCCAGAATTATGCGGATACAGTTTTCATAAATCAGGCCGAAGAAGATAATTTTCGCTTTCTTAATTTGAATGTTTTCAAGTCGGGAGGTAAACCCATTGAAGAACAGCAAAAATTTTCGGCAGAGATGGTAAAAGCATTTCCGGACCGGAATGCATGGGTAACCACCTTTTCGCTGGATAATTTTAATAATGAAGGTTGGCAGGAGGAAGTGATAAGCTACATAAAACAATCAGTCGAAAATGGAGCTGTTGGCGTAAAAGTCTGGAAGAACATTGGTTTCTTTTTGAAAGATGAAAAAGGTCAGCTGGTCATGATAGATCATCCCCGTTTTGATCCAATACTTGATTATCTGGCAAAGAACCATATACCATTAATCGGACATCTGGGAGAACATCGGAACTCCTGGTTGCCTTTAGAAAAGATGACGGTAAATGGGAACAGGGACTATGCCCGTGCCCATCCCGACGAACATATGTATTTACATCCCGAAAGGCCTTCTTACGAAGATTATATTAATGCAAGAGACCGGATGCTTGAAAAACATCCGGACCTGGTGTTTATAGGAGCACATTTGGGAAGTTTGGAGTGGAGTGTCGACGAACTGGCAAAGCGTCTGGATAAATTTCCCAATATGAGTGTTGATATGGCAGAACGGGTTTCGCATTTGCAATATCAGGCATTGACCGAATGGCAAAAGGTGCATGATTTTTTTATAAAATATCAGGACAGACTTGTTTATGGCACAGATCTTAGAAGTTCTGCAATGGATATCGTTAATAAGGGGATAAAAGATCCTGCAGGAATAAAAAAACATGCTCATGAAGTATGGATGCGTCACTGGAAATTTTTTACGGGCGACCAAATGATGCGTGTACCTAAGGTTGAAGGTGAATTCAGAGGACTAAAGCTGCCCAGGGAGGTAGTAGATAAAATATACCGGATAAATGCTGAAAAGTTGTTCCCTGTGTTTGTGAAATAACAATAGCTCTGATTGAGCAAATAATATTTAAATACAAGATTTAAGAATCCAAATTGATATGAAAAGACTGTTATTGCTTTGTTTATTATTCTCCATCGGGCATGTCTATGCTTATTCTACCAGCCTGACTAATTCAAAAAGGTTTTGTGGAGAGATTAATTTTGTTTCTGATACTCTTCCTGATGTTTTAACAAAGAACCATGCTGATTTACTCGAAAGTAAGTTGAGGAATGAGGCTATTATTAAGTTTGGAACTCATCAGTTACCCGATAATCCGGAGGATTGGGTTAAATATCGGACTAATCTAAGGAAAACAATCATTCATAAAACAGGACTTATTGTAAATCATAGCCTGCCTTTAGATATAAAAGTAACCGGTACCATTCAGATGAAGGGGTATCAGATCAGGAATATTTCCTTTCAAACCCGTCCCGGAGTTTATGCAACAGCTAATTTGTATATACCTGATGGCAAAGGGCCGTTTCCGGCAGTAATCAGTATGCCCGGTCATTGGAGGAAAGCCAAGTTTGATCCGGATGGTCCGCAGCAACTGGGCCATAGTCTGGCGCTTGATGGTTACGTATGCCTGAGTATTGATCCATGGGGTTCGGGTGAAAGAACATCAGAACATGGTGCATTTGACTACCACGGTGCCAGTCTGGGGGCTTCACTTTTAAATGTTGGCGAATCTCTCGCAGGTTTTCAGATTTCGGATAACATCAGAGGAGTTGATTTACTAAGTTCATTGCCTTATGTCGACCCTAAGAATATCGGCGCGACAGGTGCAAGTGGTGGCGGGAATCAAACGATGTGGTTAGCTGCGATGGATGAACGGGTTAAGGCGGCTGTCCCCGTAGTAAGTGTAGGAACCTTTGAATCCTATGTGATGCGGTCAAATTGTATTTGTGAATTGCTGCCCGACGGATTGACTTTCACTGAAGAAGCAGGAATTATAGCACTTGTCGCTCCCCGGGCTATCATGATGTGTAATCACAAACAGGATTCTGCACCTGCTTTTTTACCATTTGAAATGCAGCGTACGGTTCGTAATGCACTTCCGGTTTTTAAAATGTTAGGAGTAGAGAATAATATCACCTATCAGGTTTTTGATAAAACCCATGGTTATTGGCCCGAAAACAGGGAAGCGATGCTCGGATGGTTTGATCTTCACCTTAAGGGAATTGGAACGGGTATTCCTAAAAAAGAATCAGCTTTTGAACTGTTGCCTGAAGAAAAATTGCTCGTTTACCCAAATGGCAAGCGTGATCCTGGAGTACAAACAACTGCAGAGTTTTGTGAGAAACGTGGTAAGGAATTAAGAACTGCCTTTCTGACCACAAATAATCTAAATGCCATTCAAAAACAAAAAGAACTTCGGGATATTTTGAGGATAAATGAGCGTTCAGAACTTAAAAAAGTACACAAGTTAGAGAGAATTGAGGGCTGGGATCGCTTTGCTTTAGAAACCAATGATGGTAAATTAATTCCAGTCTTGCACCGGGTGCCCGCCGATCCAAAGCTTGGTTATATGATCATCAGTAATACCTCAGGAAAAAAGGGAATTTCAGCCGAATTGATCAATGAAATAAAGAAAATAGGGCAGGGAATAGTAATCGTCGAACTATCCGGTACTGGTGAGAGCACTTCAACAAAGGAGATTGCAAATAATAAGAGCATGGTTCTGCACACCTTATCCCGGTCTGAATTATGGCTTGGTAAAACCATTTTAGGAGAATGGGTAAAGGAGTTGAATGTTGTCGCTGACTTCCTTAAGTCAAATTACGAGGCTCAGAAATTGAGTATAGATGGGAATAAGGAAGCCGGGCTGGCGGCTTTATTCCTTGCTGCTACAGGCGGAAATGTTGATGGTCTAATTTTAAGGGATGCACCACTAAGTTATCAGTTTGATAGTGGCGGTTCCCTTGATTTTTTCAGTATGGCAATTCACCTTCCTGGATTTCTGAACTGGGGAGATGTCTCACTTGCCGCCGGGCTTAGCGGGAAACGGATTACAATTGTCAATCCTGTAACAATGTCGGGGCAGAAGATAAGTGGTAATAGTCTCAATGCATATAAGACTGAGTTTGCAAAATTACGGGGTATTCTCAAAAAGCAGGGAGAAACAGTATTTAACTAAAAATCAACACTCTATCATGAAAAATAATCGCAGAGATTTTTTAAAACTTACCGGCATTGCTGGGCTAAGTGTAGCAGGCACCGGGGTATTGAATGGTATTGCTTCAGAACCTGAAAATAATGGCAAAGCAGCACCAGAACAAAGCGCTCGTATCCAGCATTTTAATATGTCGGGCTATGCAGCACCTAAGCTCGATGTTGTCCGGATTGGTTTTATCGGTCTGGGTAACAGAGGTCCGGCGCATCTTGGCCAGGTAAGCATCCTGGAAGGGGTGGATATAAAAGCATTATGCGATCTGCGTCAGGACAGGTTGGACTCTGCGAAAAAGAGGATTGAAAAGACCAATTTCAAACCCGACACTTATACCGGCAAAGAGGATTGGAAAAAGGTCTGTGAGCGTAAAGATATCGACCTGATTTTTATCGCAACCCCATGGGAATTGCATACTCCCATGGCTGTTTATGCAATGAATCAGGGTAAACATGTTTGTATCGAAGTACCTGCTGCAAAAACAGTTGAAGAATGCTGGCAATTGGTTGAAACATCCGAAAGAACCAAAATGCATTGTATGATGATGGAGAATGCCTGTTATGGTTTTTATGAACTTTTGATGTTAAACCTGGCTCGTGAGGGCTTTTTTGGAGAGATTATACATGGAGAGGGCGCCTATATTCATCATTTGCTATATGGCCATTTCTCAAAAGATAAATATTATAATCAATGGCGTTTAAAAGAGAACATCGGCAGAAACGGTAATCTGTATCCAACACATGGTTTAGGGCCAATTGCTCAGGTTATGAATATCAACAGAGGAGATAAATTCGAATACCTGGTTTCAGTCTCAGGTAATGATTTCATGATGAATGACCTGGCTAAAAAGATGGCAGCCAAGGACGATTTTTATAAGCAATATGTCGATAAGCCATTCAGAGGCAGTATGAATACCACCACCATACGCACAAATATGGGCCGCACAATAATGTTGCAGCATGATGTCACCTCGCCGCGCCCTAAATCTGATGGATTGGTAATAAGCGGAACTAAAGCTACAGCTATCCAGTTTCCTGTTGAAAAAATTTCTGTCGCGAGGGAAGCAACACCCGAAACCTGGAGAGGATCTGATGCTCAAACCTGGATTACAGATGATGAATTCAAGGCCTTGCAAAAGAAGTATGAGCCTAATATTGTTAAGAAGCTGGGTGAAATTGCAAAGCAGGTTGGAGCCCACGGTGGCGGTGATTTTTTAATGGACTGGCGGACAATTGACTGCCTTCGTAATGGTCTGCCACTTGATCAGGATGTATATGATGCGGCATTATGGAGCGCAATCGGGCCTTTGACCGAATGGTCGGTTGCAAATCAAATGACGGTTAAGATTCCTGATTTCACTGCCGGTTCCTGGAAAACGAACAAGCCAATGGATATCGCGATATCGAATGGTGGGAATACCAAAGTGATCAGGTAATAAAATAAACAATGCCTCCCCCTTTAATTCCCCCTCAGGCGGGGGATACTGGACGCCTGGAAATAGTGCTAAAAGAAAATATTTTCCTCTTTAAACAAATTCCCCTTTGGTCGGTGTTCTCACCGTACCAAGCACGGTCATATTAAGTGGTCGGTGATAACACCAACCACAGGAAAAGTGGTCGGTGATAACACCAACCACAGGAAATTTAGCACACGCGACACGCGTGCGCCAGCAGTGCCGGACTGCCCGTCCCGATGGAAAACAGCTCCCGGTTAAATAAACCTTGCCGGAGGAAGTATCTTCCGGCTATTCGTAATTTGAAATAGAAC
>CAZGCG010000073.1:0-9701 GCA_964524205.1 uncultured Sphingobacterium sp.
TAAAGATTTAACTACACATTCATAATAACCTCTTTTTATTCTATTTATACTAAAATAAACAACTGGATTTTTTAGTTTCAAGGCTATCTTTTCCACACCCAGAAACACGGCTGTCTGCTGATTCAAAAAATTGGTAAAGTACTGAGATTCTTCACGGGTAGGAGTTTGATCACCCACAAGAACCAGCACATTTGGCTCATTTTTATACTCAATCACTTTTCTGAGCGTCAGTTTCATAGGAACCATAACAGACCCAAAACGGGAACGCATTGAATTCATCATTCCTTCAAATCGTTTATCTGATAAGGGTTTATAAACTACCAGTACTTTTTCTTTCAGCTCAAGCCCAATTGCGACCGGTCCCCATTCCCAGTTACCATAATGTCCGGAAACAGCAATCACAGATCGGCCATTTTGAAGGTGTTTTGTCAATAGTTCCAGATTTTTAAACACAAATCTTTTTTTAATATTATTAGCACTAATAGATATTGTTTTGACAGATTCAAGCATTAAATCAGCCAGATAGCGATAAAATCGCTTTTCTATCTGTTCAAGCTCAGATTTTGTTTTTTCAGGAAATGAGTTTAACAGATTCTTTGAAACAACTTTTCTTCTGTATTTAAGAATGTAATACAATAAGATATAAAGGATATCGGAAAAGAAATATAGAACAGGGAATGGAAGGAGGGATATGAGATATAATATGGAAGCTGTAATACGGTAAGTAACTCGATTCATTAAGGTTTGAATAAGCTGTTCAGATTAAAATATTCGTGGCCTGTAAATAATTACATCCTTGCAGCATGGCCGTTTAATTACTAATTTCGGCATCTGTTCTACAAACTTAACTTATACGATGGAAAAAGGTGCAGTATTCCCTTTATTTTATCTTCCTTCCATTGAGTATTTTAGTAAAATACTTAATCATAAAGACAATATCCTAATAGAGAATGCAGAAAATTTCCAGAAACAGAGTTACCGCAACAGGGCAATAATTCATTCCCCTAACGGAGCTTTAAATCTGATTGTACCTGTAATTAAGGGTTCCAAAAACCACACTCTCGTGAAAGATGTCAGAATAAGCTACGACTTCAAGTGGCAAAGACTGCACTGGATGAGTTTGCAAACATCATACAGAAGCTCAGCCTATTTTGAATACTATGAAGATGATCTGATCAATTTTTATGAAAAAAAATGGAATTTCCTTTTTGATTATAATGAGGAATTATTGCAGCTGCTGAACCGCTTTTTGAAGATAAATATCAATTACAACTATACCAATAGCTTTGAAGCAACATATCTCAAACTGGATGATTATCGGGAAAGTATGCATCCAAAGTACCCTTCTGAAATCAGGTTTAAACCATATTTTCAGGTTTTCGAAGAGAGAAATGGGTTTTTACCTAATTTAAGCATAGTTGATCTTATATTTAATCAGGGACCACAAAGTATTAAGTATCTTTAAACATGGCCAGGATTCGAAGAATAAGTTTAAAATCCAAAAAATATGTTCCAATCTCTGGAACAAGTCCGGGCTCTATACAACTTTATGAAGGTGCTTTAAAACCCAGAATCACTATTTATTCTTTTAAAGGGAATGAATTTCATAGTCTGGTAATCAATTCTTACGAGGAAATTGAAACTGAACTTAAATCATATCCCGGATTTAATCACTGGATTGATATTCGCGGAATTGGAGATGTCAAACTTTTAGAATATCTGCAAGATAAATTCAATATCAATAAACTGGTAATGGAGGATATTACTGATTGCAGGCAAAGACCGAAGCTTGATGAGTATAGTGATTTCCTGTTTGCTGTGAGCAGAAATATGTATGTTAATGAGAATCTGGAGATTGAAAATGAACAGGTTTCCTTTATTTTATTACCCCATATCCTGATCAGTTTTCAGGAGAGTTATAGTTTGACTTTTGAGCCTGTAATTCATCGTCTTGAGGGTGGAAAAGGAAATATCCGGACAGGGGAGACCTCTTATCTATTATATGCATTACTTGATGTTATTGTAGATAATTATTTCACACTCATTTATAAATTGGGTGATGAACTGGAAACGATTGAGCAGCTATTATACCGCAAAGCTGATAAAGCGCTCATGTTCCAAACCCAAAATATAAAAAGGGAAATGATTATGATTCGCAGAGCTGCATGGCCTGAGCGTGACAAGATCAATGATATGATCAGAAGTGATTCAGGGCTGATCAATAAAACAACAAAGACTTATTTGAAAGATACCTATGATCACTGCATGCAGATTATAGATCTTGTTGAAAGCTATAAGGATCTGACAACCAGTCTTGTAGATATGAATCTATCTCTGATAAGCCATAGGATGAATGAGATCATGAAAGTATTGACGATCATTTCATCCATATTCATCCCGCTTACTTTCATTGCCGGGATTTATGGGATGAATTTTGCGAAGCAAGATCCTGAAACGGGCAAATGGTTGCATAATAATATGCCTGAGCTTTATATGGAGCATGGATATGCATATACTATGATAGGAATGCTGCTAATAGCTATCCTTCAAATGATTTATTTCTGGCGCAAAGGCTGGCTAAATAAAAGCTGATTTATTAATGCTTCAATTAAATATGACTCAGATGCAATATTCTCATATCCTAATAAGACAAAACCGGGTCATTTCTCATCTCTATTACCTACTTTTATAGTATGCAGTCTTTTGAATTAGATAAAACAGATCTTGTAAAGATTAAGCGGGCACTTGAAGAAGATGACCTGGTCTTGAAAGAACTGATATCTGAATATCATACTTCAGAAATAGCCATACTTTTTGAAAGCTTATCTCAGGAATCGAGAGAAAGAATAATTAGCATCCTGCCTGCAGAGCTTGCTTCAGAGGTTATATCTGAGATGGATTCTGAATTTCATCCTGAAAAACTTCTCGAAAACCTGCATCCTGACAGACGTTCAGAAATTGTAGAAGAGCTTGATTATGATGATGCTACCGATATTATCAGCCAATTGCCGGAAGATCAGCAGCAGGAGATACTTTTGGGACTTGATGAGGAGGATGCATCCAATATCAGAACCTTATTAAAATACGAAGAAGATACTGCCGGGGGGCTGATGAATACCCAGGTTATCAAAATCAATGAAGATCTGCAAAAAAAAGAAGCCCTTGAAGAAATTATCCGCCAGTCGGAAGAGATGGAGGAATTCTACACTATCAATGTAATTGATAAACACAATATTTTAAAGGGAATTGTCTCATTAAAGGATATAATAAAAGCCCGTAACAACGTCATTATTAGTCAGTTGATCATTTCTGATTTTGTTTATGTCAAGGCGGATACAGATCAGGAGGAGGTAGCCAAACTAATTTCTCAATACAACCTTACAAGTATTCCCGTTGTGGATGATCATATGCATCTGCTTGGACGAATCACATTTGATGATGTGATTGATGTTATGGAAGAGGAAAACACTGAAGATATCCTGAAAATATCCGGTGTATCTGAGGATGAAGAACTAGCAGGTAACTGGAAAGAAGCCGTAAAAAGTCGTTTACCATGGCTTGTACTAAATCTAGGCACCGCATTTCTTGCAGCTTCTATTATTCGCTATTATGATAGTACCATCGCCAGTTTAGGTTTACTGGCAGGTTATATGATTATTATAGCAGGAATGGGTGGAAATGCAGCTACTCAGGCACTTGCTGTAACAGTAAGACGTATTTCACTCAACGATCTTACCGATAATCAGGCTTACAGAACAGTATTAAAGGAATTTACCGTAGGATTAATAAATGGGGCTGTGATTGGCTGTATTGTCTTTCTTTTTGCATTGCTTTACGACCAGAATGCAATGTTAGGTCTTGTAATCTTTATTGCAATGATTGGCAACCTCATTATTGCAGGAATTGCGGGTTCTGCAATCCCTCTTATTCTCAAAAGGGTAGGAATAGATCCAGCAGTGGCATCTTCCATTATTATAACAACATTTACCGATGTTTTCGGCTTCCTTCTCTTGCTGGGTTTAGCCAGTAATTTGATTCTCTGATTCATTTAATTTCCATTTTCAGGCTGATGATTTTATTATAAATTTGTTCTGCCGTAATTAATGGGCAATTATTATGACCGAGATTAGAAATAACTGGACAAAAGAAGAAATAGCAGAGATATATCATAGTCCGCTACTCGATTTAATTTATCGTGCAGCTACAGTCCACAGAGAAAATAAAGATTATTCAGAAGTCCAGATAAGTAGCCTCTTATCCATCAAAACAGGAGGCTGTCCCGAAGACTGTGCCTATTGTCCGCAGGCAGCAAGATATCAGACTGATCTTGAAGTTCAGGCGCTTATGTCTGTTGAACAAGTAACTGAAGCAGCCAAAAAAGCTAAAGATGCAGGAGCATCCCGTTTATGTATGGGTGCAGCCTGGCGAGAGGTAAGAGATAACCGGGATTTTGACCGTGTTATAGAGATGGTCAGTTCTGTAAATGCCCTTGATATGGAAGTTTGCTGTACACTAGGTATGCTTTCTGAAACTCAGGCACAACGTTTGGCTGATGCAGGTCTCTATGCCTATAACCATAACTTAGATACTTCTGAAGACGATTATAAGCGTATTATCACTACAAGAACTTACGATGATCGTTTAAAAACGATTGATAATGCCCGAAAAGCCAAACTTACCGTTTGCAGTGGTGGAATTATTGGTCTTGGTGAAACTGTCAACGATCGTATTGCAATGCTTAGAACATTATCAAATATGTCAAAGCACCCTGAGTCGGTACCGGTGAATGCACTTGTACCGGTTAAAGGAACACCCTTGGCTGATCAGCCCAGAGTTTCAATTTGGGAAATGGTTCGAATGATCGCTACAGCTCGTATTATTATGCCAAAAACAGTGGTCCGTCTATCTGCGGGCAGAACAGAAATGAGCTTAACTGATCAGGCTTTATGTTTTATGGCAGGGGCAAATTCAATATTTGCCGGTGATAAATTACTGACTACACCAAATCCGGCATTTAATGAAGACATGGAAATGTTCGAATTATTAGGTCTAAGGCCACGTGAAGCATTCAAAAATGGCCGAAAAGAGAAACAAACCGAACAGCTAATTCAAGAGGACTGATTGCTTATTTCCTCTGATGAAATTTGATTCTGAATAAGCTTTTGAAGATCAAGGATTAATTTATTGACCAGTTCAAGTTGTTCTGATAATAAATCTGATTCATTTGAGCTATTATTAATAGATTTTGAATCGGGTATATTAATCTCAATTTCTTCCAGTTCAACAGCTTTCATACTTTTAATTACTTCAGATAAAATATATAAAGACCTTCTAATCAACTTAATATGTAAATCGTTTACAATTAATGGATTAATCTGCTGAAGGTTGGTAATCAGTGTTGCTGTATAGGATGAAAGCATGTGGTTTAATACCACAAACTTATGAAGCTCCTTACTGTTTTGCTGTTTACTTTTAGGTTCTGAGAGCATTCTCTGAAACGCACTGCCCAGATTGGCTGAACTTACATAAACATTCTTACGAGCTAATTTATAGGCAGTGATATCTAAAGTACCTCCTGAAAGAATAATGGCAACTTTTTGCAGATATTGATAATTGGCAATCAATACTTCCTGCATAAAGTCTTTAAATTGGTGTGACTCCCAGTTAGGAAGCACCAGATAGCTGGCAGACAATGCTATAAATGATCCAATAAATGTATCAATAATTCTTTCCTGAGCTATATTGAGATTGTTTTCACCCAGAAAACTGAATAAAATGAGAATATAGGGCGTCATGAAAAGAACACTTACAATATAATTTAGTCTTTGAAAACTATAAGCAGCAACCATGAATAGGAGCAGAAATATGAATAGGGCGGTTTGATCCTTTATAAAGATGAGAATGAGTGCCCCGACTACAGCTCCAATAATGGTGCCTATCAGCCTTTCGATGTTTCTTTGCTTGGTAAGACTGTATGCCGGTTTGAGCAGAACAAGAATCGTCAGCAGAATCCAATAACTATGGTAACCAACCGGGAACAACTTAGAAACCAGAAAACCAATAAGACACATTAGCGATACTCGTACTGAATGGCGAAAGATGGATGATTTCGGACTTAGGTTCTCCTTCAGAATCTTGAAATCAAAATTCTGATGAGAAACAAACTTGCTTAAATCAATCTCATTTTTTATTTCATTCCCTGATAATTGTTTCTGATTAAAATAAGTATATATTTTATCTACGCGGCTGACCATGTTTCTAACATTGATCAGAATCTTTTTGAGGACAAAGGCATTGGTACCTGATTCTTCAACCAGATCAATACACTTTTTTAACCTTTCGAGCTCAAATTTAAAGTCATACAGACGCTGTGGTATTTCATTGCTGATAATGTAATAACTTAGATTTTCGAGTTCCTCTGAAAGTTTAATGATGATTGATTTAAACTCCTTTAGTGAATTTGATTTACCGAAGGTTTTATGCAGGGTCAGGTAATCATAATGAGTTGCCATAGTTTGTTCAAACAAATCTACAATGTCAACAAATACAAGAATAAGTAGCCTGCCCGCTAAAGTTGACTCTTTAACCATCAACCTGGTTTTAAATAATAATTCCCTGACAGAGTCCTGTTGCTCATGTACAATGACCTGCTGAGAAATCAACTTTTTGTAATTTTCGTCAAAGTCAGTTTCCTGGTCATAGAAATCAGCCTTTAGCCTCACGTACTCTGCTACCTCCCGGATACATTCTCCCATTGCCTGCTGGGCAAGCCTGTATGGTCTGATCTGTGACAGGGATAGGCTAAGTATCATATACCAAATCCCGCCTGCTAAAATATACAGAGCATGCCCCATGGCACCCTTAGAAGCTGTAACATCATGATCTATGGAAAGAATCATAACTAACAATGCCGCGGTTCCGATAGAGGATGCACGGTTCCCATAAACAGAGAACATCGAATAAAAAAAACATAAAATAATAATTTCCAAACCCAGGAGGACCGGATACTTATTTATAAATCCGGTTAAAAGAGTTGTAAGAAAAACGAAAATGCTGCAAAAAAGCATTCCATTACGCTTATGATTAATTGGCCCCTGATTATCTGCAATACTTACACAAACTGCTCCTAATGAGATAGTCAACCCAACTTCAAGCTGATCTAAATGAAAGAAAACCAAAGAGGGGAGAAGTACACCAAACGTAATACGCAATCCTTCTGAAAAGTACTGGCTGAAAATGAATGTTTTAATCTCCCTGGATTGCCTCATTAATGTAAATACTGGATGCCAAACAAAAATACCTAATCTGAACGATTAAAGATTACCGATTGGAATTTATTGAACCTGGTCCGGAACAAAAAATGATAAGATATTTATGGCCAATTCAACATTTTTTTTTGGTAGAAGTCTAAAAACAAGAAAATAATTCAAATTCTAAAACTCAATAGAATTATAAATTGTGGAATACCTGCAATTTAACTTATGTTAATTATTCAGCCACTTTACAAATAAGAGGTGGTCTCCATTCTGTAAATGCAGATAATGATAATACCTGGCTGTTAATAACATAAAATTTTATGTTAAAACCTTGTTCATAAATAAAAACATATTTATTTGCTTTGAATTCAAATGGTTACTACATTGTTATCAATAAGAACGAAGTACTTTGACAGCCTGAAAAAAATCCTTAAAATCTATTGGTCTTCGGACTTCTAAAGATTCTGGATAAAATAAACGAAGTCCGGACAGCCTAATATCGAAAGATATAAAGTTTAAAGACTGAGTTCCAAAAGACAGGCATTACTAACATTTGTTTTCAATCCACGGATTGTTTCAAATTATAGTAAAAAGCTACGGGTACCAAAGTTTGAAAAGACAATGGACAACGAGCAGGTTAAAATTCTGAAAGCTTATGCTTTTGAGCGACTACGGTTGCAAAAAAAGTGAAAACGGGAGCACAAATCGCAAGAGGAGGGTTCCCGTTTTCTTTTAGCTTTTTTCTAAGTAAGATTATCTCCAACCTTCTCATTCACTATCCTTCTGATATCAAATCCAAATCTCCTCAGGATTTTATCCAAAAAAGTTCATTATTAAGAATTTAAAATCTGTGAAATATGGCTCATTTGTTAATAAAACTACTGAATAGCATATGTCAATAAGCCAATAAATTCTTTCATAATAACTTGAATTTTAAATAATTGTAAAATTAATCACTGTTGAAAACCCACCTAAAAAAGTTAATAAAGTGTGGGGAAATTGAAATGCTTTTTACTTGACAGGAGCGGTATTATGCCTATATTAGTATTGTTAAGTCGGAAGTACTTTGATAGCCTGAAACAATATCCTTCAAAATCCGAAGCCCCCGGGCTTCATCAGATTTCGGATAATTTAATTTTCAATTCAGACCGGAAATCGTGAGATCATGGCTGGAGGGTAAGATCGAAAAGACAGGCATTACCTATTTTACAAACGTTCTACGGAACGGATGTGATGACAAAGTAATAAGTTTCGGATGCTGAAAGTTTGAAAAGACTGAAGAGATGAACTGATCATAGTAATGAAAGCTTAATACTTTTGAGCAGTTACGATTGCAAAAAAAGTGAAAACGGAGATCCGAATCGCAAGAAGAAGATCTCCGTTTTCGTTTTTACACAAATTTGATTTCTCCAGGCATCTTCGGGGCAATTTTTCTTTATTTTTGATCAATGGCGAAAGATAATAGTACAGTTTCTGATAAAAAGATCTTTGTTCTGGATACCTCGGTAATTCTATATGATCATAATGCATTTCAAAATTTCCAGGAGCACGATGTAGCTATTCCGATCCAGGTTCTGGAAGAGCTTGACAATCTCAAGAGTGGAAACGATACCCGAAATTATGAAGCAAGAAGCTTTATAAGGCTTATGGATGAACTTTCCAAAAATAAGCTGATCAATGAATGGTCACCATTAAAAGGAAAGGGCAGAGGAAGCTACAAGGTTGTAATGGACGATATCCCAAACCGTGTTGATGCAGAAAAGATCTTTGGAGAAGGTAAATTTGACCATCGTATCCTGAATTCTGCACTTAATTTACAAGAGCAATTTCCTCAAAAAAAAATTGTTCTTGTTTCAAAAGACATTTGTCTGCGTTTAAAGGCTAAAGCACTTAATCTCTATTCCGAGGATTATGAAACGGGTAAGATCAAAAATGTTGAAGAATTATATACCGGTAAGACCATAATTGAAAGAGTTTCTAATAAACTGATAGACGAATTAGCAAGAAAAAAAAATCTTTCCATTTCAGTTTCTGAGATTAAAACCAATCATGAGAATCATTTTTTCATCCTAAACGGAAGAAATAAAACTGCTGCAGCTTACTACAATCCAAGAAATAAAGAACTGGAATATATACCAAATCAATCAGTTTATAATATTGAACCCAGAAATCCAGAGCAGGCCTTTGCTATTCATGCATTATTAAATCCCGAGATTAAATTAGTAACAATCCAGGGAAACGCTGGTACCGGAAAGACATTGCTGGCACTGGCAAGTGCTCTGGAGCAAAGAAAAAATTACCGGCAGATATTTGTCACCAGACCAATAGTCCCGTTAAGTAACAAGGATATTGGCTTCTTACCTGGCGATATAAAATCAAAAATTGACCCGTATATGGCTCCGATATGGGACAATTTAAAGTTTATAAAGGATCAGCTTGGCGATG
>CAZGCG010000073.1:9801-12082 GCA_964524205.1 uncultured Sphingobacterium sp.
TATATGGCTCCGATATGGGACAATTTAAAGTTTATAAAGGATCAGCTTGGCGATGAAAAAGCTCAGGACAAAATTGATGAGCTGGTTTCAAATGAAAAGATTTCAATTGCACCTTTAGCCTATATAAGGGGAAGAACACTGACAAAAATCTTTTTCATTGTTGATGAAGCTCAAAATTTGACTCCGCATGAGATTAAGACTATTATCTCAAGAGCAGGAGAAGATACAAAGATTGTTTTTACAGGAGATATTTACCAGATCGATACACCGTATTTGGATGCAGAGAGCAATGGCTTATCTTATCTGATTGATAAGGCTAAGAACCATCCATTGTATGCGCATATTACTCTCCAGAAAGGTGAGCGCAGCGAATTGGCTAATCTTGCCAATGATTTACTATAATTGATTTTAGAATTGAATTAAAACAGGAAAAGCATATCTCACGACATGCTTTTCTTTGTTAAAATGGTTTATGTTGATTTAGTAAACAACTTTCACATTAACAGCGTTTAGGCCTTTTTTGCCACGCTCAACTTCGTATTGAACTTTATCGTTTTCACGAATTTGATCAATTAGACCAGATGAATGAACGAATACATCCTCATCACCTGATTCTGCGGGTACGATAAACCCGAATCCTTTAGTTTCATTAAAAAACTTTACTGTACCTTCTTTTTGCATTGTGTTATTTATTAATATAATATCAAAGGTACTCAAATAGATTGAAAACAAATAAATTATTTTCAGTGCCAATCATTCTGCATTCATTCTGATAATACTAAATACTACATTCATTGCTTAATTCAAATATAATAATTGTCTTATAATTAATATTATGTTAAATAGATATTAACCATATCCCTCTTTTCAAAAAAATCATTACAATAAAAAAGCCTGAACATATTACTGTTCAGGCTTTTTTAATATTTAATTATGGATTAAAGATTCTCAAGTTTAGCAGAGATCTCTGTTACTTTTTCCTGATTCTTCTTAATGATATAATAAGTCTTAAGGTTTTCAAGTGCAATTCTTGATTTAGGATCAAGTTCACTTGATTTGATTAAAAAAGGAAGTGCTTTTTCAAGTTCAGCTTCACCAAGTTTGATCATTGATTCATACTCTTTCTGTTGATTTTGAGGAAGCTGATTTGCCTGATTAAATAAATTAATCCCCTTATTCAAAATGATTCCCCCAATATTGGTGTTGGCATCAGCAAAGTTAGGATCAATCTTTAAAGCATTTAAATAAGCTTCTTCTGCCTTGGCTGATTCTCCAATTGTGCTGTAAGCAATGCCCAGATAATATGGATATAATTTATTTCCAGGATTCTTTTGTGCCTGATCGGAAATTTTAGTTATCACTTCCTTTTGTTTACCTGACATTAAGCTCAACTCTATCTCTTGTGTTGCTAACTGTGTGTCATTAAACTTTGTTGCTCCTTCTGATGCTACTGCAATTGCTCTTGAAGTATCGCCTTCCATTGTATACAGGCGGGATAAATCAAGATATATTTGGTTATTGGCAGAAAAATTGGTTTTAATCAAAGCCTCATAGCTTTGAATCCCAGCTTTATAATTTTTTGAATTAATAGCAGATAAGCCGGCATAATAAGTTATCGTTGTATCTCCCGGGCGATAATTCAAAGCATTGTTAAATGCAGTATAAGCATCCGCAAAATTACTTGTTTGATAAGCCTTAACACCTTGATTTAGTTCATACTGGCTAAAAATTGTACCATTTGCATTGTCAAGATTTGCCTTATTCTCACCGGCTTTGTCAAGTTCAGTTGCTTTTTTATGTGCAGCCTTTGCCTCTTCAATTAATGGCTTTGATGTCGCCGGAACAGTATCTAATAAGGCCATTTCACCGTAAATAAGAGCTTTATAGGTCCATGCGGCTGGATCTTCAAGGGTTTTGGCATGGACAACTGCCTTATCAATAGATGCTTTTGCAGTTTTAAGATTTGGAAGAGCCAGTAGCATTGAGTTGGCTTCCTTTAATCCCAAAAACTTTTCATAACTAGTTCTGGCACTTGTTACTTCCCCCTTCTGTGCAAAAACCATAAGGGCTGAAGCTGAAAACACAGCTGCCAAAATGAAAGATTTAATTTTCATGTTTTTAATTTAATTTGAGTTGGTTTATTCTGTTGTTAATTTTTTGTAATTCTGTTTTCTCACCTGTATTCTTGTATAATATTGATAATGATGTGAGCGTCTTTAATTCATTCGGATCAATTTCATTCGCTTTATTAAGATAATATTTTGAAATATACATCATACCA
>CAZGCG010000074.1:0-12046 GCA_964524205.1 uncultured Sphingobacterium sp.
GCAATATTGTTGGAGAAATTACGCCGGCAACCCTGCTTAAACGCAATTCCTTTCTAATCTGGCGTGGAGGTATGCCGGGCGATTTCGAACTTACTTTAGAGTTCAAAATCACTAAATCAGGGAATAGTGGCATTAACTACCGGAGTGAAGAACTGAAGGATATCCCATATGCTTTAAAGGGCTACCAATTGGATATTGATGGAGCTAACCGTTATACCGGTCAGAATTATGAAGAACGTGGAAGAACCACCCTGGCCTACAGAGGGCAAGAGACTATCATAAAAGCTCAAAATGCGGACAATGCTGCTGGCACCGTCCAATCAAAAATTAAAAATAATGCCTGGACCGATTTAACAGTAAAAGGTTCATTGGGGGAATCTGATGCCTTATTGCAGAAAATAAAAAGCGAAGACTGGAATACATGCCGTTTGGTTGCAAAAGGCAATCGTCTGCAACATTATATCAATGGCATACTAATGAGTGATGTGACAGATAATGACAAGGTTAACGGAAAATCAAAAGGAATGTTAGGTATGCAGGTACATGTAGGCCCTCCAATGAAGGTGGAGTACCGCAAGATTATGATCAAGCAATAATTTTATTGGAAAATATAAGCCAAAGCATGAAAAGAAAACTGTTATCAGTATTACTGGGTTTGTTAGTGATAACAAGCATCATGCTTATCAAGGCTTGTAGTTCCGTCAGCTCACAACAGGTATATAATCTTGGCGATACTTTACTTACTGAAAGCCAGAAACGCTTGGCTTCTAATGCTTTAAAAGGCCTTTCAATCAGCCCCGGTCTGCAAATTCAGACTATGGCAACAGAGCCAACCTTAATAAATCCAACTAATATTGATGTTGATGAAAAAGGAAGAGTTTGGGTAACTGAAGCTTATAATTATCGTTTTCAAATCAACAATAACAAGCCAAGAACTGAAGGTGATCGAATCTTAATTCTGGAAGATAAAGATGGGGATGGTCGGTTGGAAACAAGTAAAGTTTTTTACCAGGGCCCTGAACTAAATGCTCCTTTAGGTATCGCAGTATTGGGTAATAGAGTAATTATATCACAAAGTCCGTATGTATGGGTTTTTTATGATGATAATGAGGATGATAAAGCGGATCGTAAAGAGATACTTTTTCAGGGTATTGGTGGCGAACAGCATGACCATGGTATGCACTCCTTTACTTTCGGCCCTGATGGCAAATTATACTTCAATTTTGGTAATTCAGGGCAGACGCTAAAAGATAAAAACAACAAGGTTGTACTGGACCAGGATGGTGATGAAATTGGCCCCGGAAAATACCGTGAAGGAATGGTATTCCGTTCTGACCCGGATGGCTCAAATGTAGAATGCCTGGGACATAATTTCAGAAATAACTTTGAACTTGCGGTAGATAGTTACGGTACCATCTGGCAAAGCGATAATGACGATGATGGCAACCGGGGTGTACGCATTAATTATGTGATGGATTATGGAAATTATGGCTACAAAGATGAAATGACCGGTGCGGGCTGGCAGTCAAAAAGAACCAATCTTGAAGATTCTATTCCACTGCGCCATTGGCATTTAAACGACCCTGGAGTAGTCCCAAATCTATTACAAACCGGAGCAGGCTCTCCTACCGGCATTTTACTCTATGAAGGCAGCTTGCTGCCTGAACCCTTTCAAAATCAACTAATTCACTCTGATCCTGGCCCAAATGTGGTTCGTTCTTATCCTGTAAAGAAAAATGGTGCAGGATATACTGCAGGGATTGTCAACATTCTGAAGGGTGAAAATGACCAGTGGTTCCGTCCATCAGATGTTTGCATAGCTCCAGATGGTTCACTGATTGTTGCTGATTGGTACGATCCCGGAGTTGGAGGACATAGGGTTGGCGATTTACAGAGAGGACGTATCTACAGAATTGCTCCTGATGTTTCGCAGTATAAAATTCCCGCGTACGATTACAGCACCTCTGGCGGAGCAGTTATCGCACTTCAGAACCCGAATCTTGCTGTTAGAAGGCATGCATGGCTAGCATTACAAGGGATGGGGAAAAAGGCAGTTCCGGCTCTTGAAAAATTATGGAGAAAAGCTTCAAACCCAAGGATGCGGGCCAGAGCATTTTGGGTTTTGGTGAAAATGCCAAATGGAAAGAAATATATTAATGAAGCAATTAAAGATCCTAATCCTGATATCAGAATAACAGGAATCAGGGCGGCACGTCAATTAAAATTGGATCTCATTCCATTGGTAAAAAAATTAGCCACTGATCCGGATCCACAAGTCAGGAGAGAATCAATTATAGCGTTAAGACATAATAAATCGCCGGAAGCTGCTGAATTATGGGCAAATCTTGCCAGTCAATACGATGGTACTGACAGGTGTTACCTGGAGGCTTTGGGTATTGCTGCCGACAGACAATGGGATAGTTTTTTTGATGCTTATTTACAGATAAATAAGAATCCCTTGCTTAATCCGGCCGGGAGAGACATTATTTGGCGGGCACGTACCGAAAAGTCTCTTCCATTTCTTGCAAAACTGGCTTCTGATAATCAAAATGACCTTAAATCAAGATTAAGGTATTTCCGTGCTTTCGACTTTCAGACCGGGACGGAGAAATCCAAAATTCTTGTAAAAATGATTGAAGATAATCCTGCAGGCAATATTGAGTTCAAAAGCCTGGTCTTAAATCATCTGGATACCAAAATTGCACTTCAATCTCCCCTGGCGAGGCAAACACTAATGGAGGTATTAAAGGCTTTTTCAGGAAAGGCCGACTATTTGGATTTGGTTAGACGCTATGAGCTTCAAAGTGAAACCACAAATCTTCTGAAATTGGCTATTGTAAAATCAAATGAACCCATTGGTGTTGATGCAGCACGATTATTACTCGAATTAAAAGGAACTGCAGTCCTGAATAAGGTCCTCAATGGTTCTGATTCAAATCAGATCAGCTCAGTTCTGACAGCCCTCGGTGGAGTTGGAAATACAGAGTCTGTTGGAATATTAGAAAATATTAGCCTTCAGAATAATCGTAATACTGAAGTTCGCGAAAAAGCAGCTGAAATGATTGGGAAAAGCCGAACAGGAGAAGACAGAGTACTTGAACTGTTACGGACAAAAAAAGCCCCGTCAGAACTTGTTCCATATTTTGTTGCAGGACTAAAAGGAAGCAGACGAAAAGCTGTTTATGACGAATCTTTAACTTTTTTACCTCAAGCATCAAAAAGTAATAAGTTAAAACAAACAGTTACCTTAATTGAATTACTTGCCTTAACCGGGAATGCGCAGAATGGTGCGGCAGTTTTTAAAAGATCCTGCAATGTTTGCCATCAGGTCGGTAAGGAAGGATATGATGTTGGTCCGAAGTTAACGGAAATTGGTTCTAAACTGCCCAAAGAAGGCTTGTTTGATGCGATTATAAATCCTTCAGCAGGGATTAGTTTTGGCTTCGAAAGCTGGCAGATTGAAATGAAGGACGGCTCAAGTCTGATCGGAATTATCTCCAGCAGAACCCCAACAGAAATAGAACTTAAGTTCCCGGGAGGAACAAATCAAAAAATCTTTACCAATAATATTAAAACAATCAGAATTATGTCTGAATCAATGATGCCTGAAGGCTTGCATGAAACAATGAGCAGGCAGGAACTTGCAGATATCATTCAATACATGACTATGTTAAAGAAAAAAGGATAAAGATGTAAATTATCGAATAAATCATATTAAATTAATCTTTTATTCATTGAATATCAATCTGTTAATAAATACATAAAAATGAAATTTGGCATTAATACCTTCCTGTTCACCTCTCCGTTTACAAATGAGAGTGTTGATTTGTTCCCTAAATTCAAAGCATGGGGATTTGACTCTGTGGAAATTGCAATTGAGGATCCCTCTCATATAGATCCGCATGTAATCAGGAAGGCATTAGATAAGAGTGGTTTGAAATGTGGCTCGATCTGTGCCGCCATGGGTCCGGGTCGTGATCTAAGAGGATCATCAGAAGATCAGCAGACAGCTATTACCTACATAAAAACCATTCTCGACATGATGCCTGCCTTAGGTTGTGGTATTCTGATCGGACCACTTTACTCTGCTGTAGGACGCGCCGAACTAGTGAGTAAGGAAGATTATGCAAAACAATGGGAAACAGTTGCTAATCATTTAAAAATGCTGGCAGATTATGCTGAAAAATTAGGTGTAAAAATGGCTATTGAGCCTCTCAACAGATATGAAACCGATTTTATCAATACCTGTGAACAGGGTTTAAAAATGGTTAATCAAGTGAACAGCAAGGCTTTGATGCTTCAACTGGACACCTATCACATGAATATTGAAGAAAAAGATCCTTATCAGGCCATTTTAAACGCAGGAAGTAAGCTGGGGCATTTCCACGCCTGCGGTTCAGACCGTGGAACACCTGGTGGTGATCAGATCAATTGGGACAGAATTAGTTCCGCCCTCCATCAGGTTAATTATGATGGAGAAGTAGTTATCGAATCCTTTATTCCGGATATTGAAATGATTGCGAAGGCCGCATCCATCTGGAGACAATTTGAACCTTCACAGGAAGATATAGCAATTAAAGGGTTAAAATTTTTAAGATCTTGTTTAATTAAATAGTACCGGAGTTGAAACCTATATTTTAAACCTAATGTTATGGATTCAAGACGTAATTTTTTGCAAACATTAAGTGCTTCAATACTTGCTTTATCTATACCCCAAGCTGGTTTTGCGAGCCTTGAGGATTTTTACAATCAGCCCTATGAAGGCCCTGTTCTTCGGGTTGCAATAATGGGCCTGGGCAGTTACGGAACCCGGGTAGCTGAGGCCATGCAAGCCTGTAAGATGGCTAAATTAGTCGGGGTAATCAGTGGAACGCCCTCTAAAGTAAAAAACTGGCAGAGCAAGTATAATATTCCGGAGAAAAACTGCTACAATTACGAGAATTTCGATCTCATTAAAGATAATCCCGACATTGATGCAGTATACGTAATTACTCCGAATGCGCTGCATCACGATCAGGTAATACGTGTTGCAAAAGCCGGCAAACATGTTATTTGCGAAAAACCAATGGCCTTGAATGCCAGAGAAGGGCAGGAAATGATCGATGCCTGCAAAAAAGCGAATGTCAAATTACTCGTAGGATACAGAATGCATTTTGAGCCAAAAACCCTGGAAATAATCCGGATGCGGAATGAAGGGGAATTGGGGAAAATTATGTTTTTCCAGGGATTATGCGGCTTCAAAATTGGCGACCCTACTCAATGGCGGTTGAATAAGCAATTGGCCGGTGGAGGCTCACTAATGGACATAGGCATTTATGCAATAAATGGTGCACGTTACATGGTTGGTGAAGAGCCTCTTTGGGTTACTGCACAGGAAACTAAAACTAATCCTGAGAAATTTAAAGAAGGCGTTGACGAAACCATCCAATTTCAATTCGGCTTTCCTGGGGGAGCGGTAGCATCCTGTTTATCAAGCTATAATATGAGTAATCTGGATCGCTTTTTCTTAACTGCTGAAAAAGGATTTGCCGAGTTACAGCCCTCAACAGGTTATGGGCCAATCAAAGGTCGTACTAATAAAGGGGAATTAAATCATCCTCATGTTACTCACCAAACAGTACAAATGGAAAAAATGGCAGGCATTATTTTAGCTGGGGAGCCATCAATTGTATCTGTAGACGAAGAAGAAGGACTCAAAGACCTAAAAATTATTGATGCAATCTATTTAGCAGTTAAAACGGGTAAGAAGGTAAACTTGAAACTGTGAATAATTCCCCAAAAAAACCACTTCTGGCAAAATAACCACTAATAATATGACAATAAGTAAGAAAAAGAATTTGAAAGTACTGCTCTACACCCTAACCTTGGTGTTAATTGTCTTAAGTGCGTTTAAGTTTACACAATCAGATCCAACTGCGTTAAAAATTAAAAAGGGTGATCACATCATTTTAATTGGAAACAACCTTGGCTCAAGGATGATGAACTACGGGTATTTTGAAACAGAAATGCAGCTTCGATATCCCGATAGTATGCTGTATATCAGGAACATGTGCGATGGTGGAGATACACCAGGTTTCAGGGCACATTCTGGTCGTGCATTACCCTGGGCATTCCCTGGTGCCGAAAAATTTCAGACTGAACTCGCAAAAAACTCAAATAGCGAAGGCTTTTTTGATAGCCCGGATACCTGGATCACAAATCATAAGGCCGATATAATCATTGCATTCTTTGGTTACAATGAGTCTTTTCAGGGTCCTATGGGGCTTGAAAACTATAAAGCTGAACTTGAAGCCTTTATAATTCATACATTAAAGCAAAAATATAACGGAAAAACATCTCCCCAACTTGCGCTTGTTTCACCCATTGCTTTTGAAGACCTGTCGGGGCAATTCGACCTTCCAAATGGCAAAACAGAAAATAGAAATCTGGAACTCTACTCGCTTGCAATGAAAGATGTTGCAGCAAAACATAAAGTTCACTTTTTAGATGTCTTCACGCCAAGTAAGGCTTGGTATTCTGCCAATGAAAAACCAATGACCATTGATGGATCTCAATTTACAGAAGCGGCCTATGCTAAATTTGCACCGCTCTTAGCGGATGGACTTTTCGGCAAAACGAAGGTGAAACCTGCTGTTGAAAGCTATCGTAAATTGGTTCATGCTGCGGTTCAGGAAAAAAACTGGATGTGGCATAACGATATTAAAATCCCCAATGGGGTGCATGTTTTTGGGCGAAGATATAATCCCTTTGGCCAGGATAATTATCCTACTGAGCTTAAAAAGATCAGGGAGATGACAGCCATCAGAGATCAGGCTATCTGGCTTGCTTTAAAAGGAGAAAAGATGAATCTGGATGCTGCTGATAAGAATACCATAGCCCTTCCAAAAATTGAAACGAACTACAATCCTGATAAAAACGGCAGTCTTAAATACCTCTATGGGGAAGAAGCGCTGGCGAAATTTAAACTGCCTCCGGGATACAAAATAGATTTGTTTGCTTCTGAAGTAGAATTTAAAGACATTGAGAATCCGGTTCAGCTATCCTTTGACAATAAAGGTAGATTATGGGTTGCAACTATGCCAACTTATCCGCACTGGCAACCGGGCGATAAAAAACCGAATGATAAAATCATCATTCTCGAAGATACCAATGGTGATGGCAAAGCCGATAAGCAAACCACATTTTTGGATGGCATACATCTTCCTGTTGGTTTCGAAATAGCCCCTGAAGGTGTTTATGTATCTCAGGGCACTAATCTGATACTGTACAAAGACACGAATGGGGATAGTAAAGCAGATTCAAAAGAAATTCTTTTAAGTGGTTTTGATGATCATGATACCCATCATGCGCATCATGCCTATACCACAGATCCTTCGGGGGCAATATACATGGGTGAGGGCGTCTTTTTACACACTAATGTGGAAACATCCTATGGCCCGGTACGTGCCACCAATGGCGGGTTTTACAGATATAATCCTGCAAGGCATCACCTGGAGCGAACCGCTCAACTCTCTATACCGAATCCATGGGGAATAGCCTTTGATGATTGGGGACAGAACTTTTTTGCAGAGACTTCCGGACCGGATGTTCTCTGGATGATGCCAGGTTCTATCAAACCAAGATATGGTGTAGCCACACATAAATCAACCAACCTGATTGAGGATAAACACCGTGTACGACCAACCTCGGGGCTTGAATTTATTTCAAGCCGTCATTTTCCGGATGAGGTTCAGGGCGATATGCTTATCAACAATACCATAGGATTCCTCGGTACTAAACAGCATATGATGCAGGAAAAGGGCACTGGATATGCTACAAAACACCGTCAGGATCTGCTGGTTTCAGAAGACAGAAATTTCCGCCCTGTTGATATGGAATTTGCACCCGATGGCTCCCTCTATATTGTTGACTGGCATAATGTGCTGATTGGGCATATGCAGCATAATGTCCGTGATCCATTGCGCGATCATTCCCATGGACGTATTTACCGCATCACCTATCCTTCCAGACCATTGGTAAAACCTGCTAAGATAGATGGGGCAAGCATTGAACAATTGCTTAACAATCTTAAGTTACCTGAATACCGAACCCGCTACCGTACCCGCAGGGAGCTTCGGGGACGTCCGGTTAATCAGGTTCTTGCCCAGATCACAAGCTGGACAGCCAAACTTGATAAAAAAGACCCTCAATATGAACATCATTTGCTTGAAGCATTGTGGGTAAGCTGGGGAATGGATAAAGTTGACCAGAAACTACTTCGCCAAGTGCTTCAGTCAAAAGACTATAGAGCACGTGCGGCGGCTGTACGCGTTTTGAGATATACCGGGCATCAGGTTGCTGACCAGTCAAATTTGCTGATGCAGGCAGCAGCTGATGTACATGGACGTGTACGACTTGAAGCAATTGTAACCGCCTCCTGGCTGGGAAAAGACAAAGGCTTACCAATCGTTATGGAAGCTGGTAAAAAACCGCTGGACGAATGGATGGTTCCGGCATATGAAACTGCAATTGCTCACCTCAATGGATATGAACGCGCAGTTAAAAAGGAAGAGCCCATTTTAACAGATCTTAAAGGAGCTGAACGAGATCTGTTCGTTAAAGGAAAAGCAATTTATGCTCGCGATGGTTTTTGCAATACTTGTCACCAGAGTGATGGAAAAGGGCTTGGCAGCTCAGGATTCCCACCGCTTG
Organism: uncultured Sphingobacterium sp.; assembly: GCA_964524205.1. Taxonomy (GTDB): domain Bacteria; phylum Bacteroidota; class Bacteroidia; order Sphingobacteriales; family Sphingobacteriaceae; genus Daejeonella. Next base: position 8,692 of record CAZGCG010000074.1, read on the forward strand.
CAGGCACAAAATGGGTAACAGGGAATGAAGAAAGATTAATTAAACTTGTTCTGAAGGGTTTATATGGTCCAATAGAAGTCCTTGATAAAAAATATCCGGGACAGGTACCAATGACACCTTTTGCAGGAATGCTGAACGATGAGGAAGTTGCAGCGGTATTGACCTATGTTCGGAATTCATTTGGGAACAAAGCTTCGGCAATATCTCCTGAGAAAGTAAAAATGACACGAGCAGCAGTCAAAGATAAAACAGGATTTTACTCACCTGAAGAATTACTAAATCAACATCCATTAGAGAAATAAAACCATTCAGAAGATATACAAATGAACAAGCAAACACAAAGACTGCTACTGATTATTCTGCTTACATTTATTCATACCAGCATTTCATTTGCTCAGACAAATCCACAATGGGTTGTATATCAGGGAAATGAAGGGCCCGGAAAAGGCAAACATATTGTATTTGTGAGTGGGGATGAAGAGTATCGCTCGGAAGAGGGTTTGCCCATGCTGGCAAAAATTCTGGCAGAGCGTCATGGCTTTAAGTGCACCGTTCTCTTTGCTGTTGACCCAAAAACAAATAATATCGATCCCGACAATCAGACAAATATACCCGGACTGGAACACTTGAAAACAGCTGATCTGATGGTTATGTTATTACGCTTCAGGGAATTGCCTGATGAGCAAATGAAACATATTATCGATTATACTAATGCCGGGAAACCAATTGTAGCCTTACGGACTTCAACACATTCATTCAGCTATTCGCGCAATAAACAAAACCCGTATGCCAAATACAGCTATAATAGCAAGGTAAAAGGCTGGGAAGGTGGTTATGGTAAACATGTGCTTGGTGAGACCTGGATCAATCATCATGGCGTACATGCCAAGGAAGGTACCCGGGCACTGATCAATGGACTTGTGAAAGATCATCCAATTTTACGCGGAGTAAGAGATATCTGGACACCAACGGATGTTTACGGGATTGTGGGCCTGCCAAATGATGCTCAGGTTTTGATATTCGGACAAACCACTATGGGAATGACCGCAACATCCCCTTTGAGCTATGAAAAGTCGGTCATGCCGGTAGCATGGATCAGAAACTACAGCTCAGCAAGTGGTAAAAAGGCAAAGATATTTACAACGACAATGGGGGCTTCGGTTGACCTGATTAGTGAAGACCTTCGCAGGTTAATTGTTAATGCTTGTTATTGGGGTACAGGCATGGAGAGCCAAATTCCTGCACAAAATAATGTTCAGGTTGTTGGTGAGTACAATCCAACCATGTTTGGTTTTGGTAAATATCAGCGGGGACTGAGCCCTTCGACTTTTGAATGGAAGAAATAATTAGAGTAATTTTTCTAATTAGGACTCAATCACTACGCCCATTGCACAGAACTTTTCGATACGTTCATTGATTACTTCGTCAATATCCCGCTTAGTTAATAGATCAAGGTCTTTAGTGATTCTATCCTGAATGGTCTTAGCCATTTCTTCAGGATTATGATGGGCGCCTCCCAATGGCTCTTTAATGATTCCATCGATCAGTTTATTCTTATACATATCGTCAGCCGTAAGTTTCAGGCAGTCGGCAGCTTTCTCTTTAAAATCCCAGCTTCTCCATAATATGGATGAACATGATTCAGGTGAGATTACTGAGTACCAGGTATGCTCGAGCATATACACCCTGTCGCCAATACCAATACCCAATGCTCCACCAGAAGCTCCCTCACCTACAATAAAGCATAGGATAGGCACCCTCAACACTGACATTTCAAGCAGGTTCCGTGCAATTGCTTCACCCTGACCACGCTCTTCAGCCTCCAAACCGGGATAGGCACCCGGAGTATCTATAAAGGTGATCACCGGTTTATTGAACTTTTCGGCCAGTTTCATCAATCGGAGTGCCTTACGATAACCTTCAGGGTTGGCCATTCCAAAATTTCGGTATTGACGCATTTTGGTATTTACACCTTTCTGATGACCAATGATCATTACTGTTTGGCCACCAATGCTCGCAAATCCTCCAACAATAGCCTTATCATCCCTTACTGTCCGGTCACCATGCATCTCAATAAAATCGTCACAGATCATTTCTATATAAGACAGGGTGTAAGGCCTTTCCGGATGCCGTGATATCTGCACATTTTGCCATCCGCTAAGATTCGAGTAGATCTGATGCCTGGCTGCATCAATCTTAAGTTCCAACTCAGCCAGTGTAGCAGACATGTCTACCTTGGTTTTCTCAGCTACTTGTTTAACCTTTTCAATCTGCAATTGCAAATCAACAATAGGCTTTTCAAAATCGAATGTTGTACTACTCATAGGTTATCTAAAAGACCCGGCTAAATTAGGAAATTAATACCATCGTCAATAAATCTAATTTTGAAAATCTGCAAAACTGAATTTACAGGAATTTTAATGTATTCTAAGAAGAATTCAGGGATTAAAATTCTTTAACTTTTCCTTTGCCTGATCCCATGTATTTGCTGATTTCTTCTCGATAGCTGCATTATCAATGAATTGCTGCAAATTATTCAATGCTTCAAAAACAGCAATATCTTTTACCCCATCCTTTTTGAATCGGACCAGATCCAGAATGATAGCCTTATTATTTCCGCTTTCATCGGTTATAAAATTTATTCCATCTATCATTTCTTCATTCTTTTTGTGTGAAAAAAAGCAAAATTATTTCAATCCTCCAAAAGATTATTGAAATACAAAGATACATGATTCAATCAATACTGCTCTCTACAAGAAGAAAGCTGCTTAAGAGCAAATCACCATAACATGATGGAAATGCTGACATTTTACTGACCCAAAAGGCACTAACACCTTCCATTTTTTGATTTTTTTATTATATTTTACAAGGAACTCAAAAAAAGCAAAGAAAAGGAGAAGAATTATATGGGGCATTTGCCAAAACTTATTGAAGATCTTGCATTAATATTAATAGTCGCTGCAGTTACAACCTTATTATTCAGAAGGATCAAACAACCACTTGTTTTGGGATATATTATTGCCGGTTTTTTAGTCGGACCTCATCTTTCAATCACACCCACCGTAGTCGATACTACTAACGTCAAAACCCTCGCAGAAATCGGAGTTATATTTCTTTTGTTCAGCCTCGGACTTGAGTTTAGTTTTAAGAAACTGATGCGCGTTGGAGGCTCGGCATCAATCACAGCATTTGTTGAGATTATTTTTATTTGCACAACAGGATACTTTGCCGGTCAATGGATGGGCTGGTCTGTCATGGATAGCCTCTTTCTCGGGGGGATGCTCGCCAGTTCCTCAACCACTATAATAATCAAGGCTTTTGATGAACTGGGTGTAAAAACGAAGCAGTATGCCAG
>CAZGCG010000075.1:0-12044 GCA_964524205.1 uncultured Sphingobacterium sp.
TAGAGCACTACCTCGACAAGGTAGGGGTCGCTGGTTCGAACCCAGTATTTCCCACCAAAAAGGTTCTAGATAAGTCTAATGCCTTTTTTAATGGAACTGTGACAGAAAGTGATGTTTCCTTTGCCTATTGTCCTTATGTCAACCCAAACTTAACCCCTGGTGAAGAAACCAATAAGAGTGATCGGTTTTAAGTGAGTTAGCAACGGGTTGGAATCCATTAGACCCAAGAGTTACAGTGGAGCTAACCACCTTCTAAAAAATCATTTACGTATAAAAAGGACGACGATTTTATTCTAAAAAAGCGGCAAGATTTAAAAAAATAAAGATATTATTGCGGTTCATTACTTGGCTAAACGTGGTGTATCCAGCTTCATACCTTTTACTCTTAAATCTTGGAGCCATTTTGGTCTTATTCACCATTGTATGCAGTTTGCTCATCCGGAAGAATAATGTAATGGCTAATGTGCTCCTGGCAGTGATTGTACTTTACGTGCCGCTGAGTATTTCGCTGAATGTTCTGTTTATCATTTTCCACCAGCACCGGCTTTTGTTCCTGGCTCCACTCAATATCGGCATCAATTTAACATTCGGGCCGGTACTGTTATGTTATATCGCGCTTATCCAGGGGAAAAGCATCAAATCGATTGTACGTCGCGTCTGGCATTTCGTACCTTCCACCATCGTGGTGCTGAGTGCCACTTACTATCTCCTGATTCCGGAAAATGAACAACTGCTCTTGCTGAACCACTTACTTGCCGGCACAGAGAATTACATTAATGCCTTGAACTTATTTCTGTTGGTGCATGTAGGCGTCTACCTCTACGCGGCCTGGAAACAAGTGAGCTATTATAAACACACGGCCACCGACCTGGGTGTGTATGAAACAGAAATAACCATTAAATGGCAAGAGGCTTTTTTATGGTGCATCATCATCATCAACGTGTTGCTGTTGTTAGCCTATGCACTACCCATACTGGTTAAAGGTGAAGCAGATGTTTATTCTGATTTAATTGTCGTACCGGTGGTGGCCATCTGCATGTATGCGTTTATCATCTATAAGGGATTATCATACCATGTGATATTTAACAAGTCGGCCTACCAGAGTTATACCGATTCCGTGGCGCCGCTCAATCATTTTATTGAAGAAGTAGAACAATTAGAAAAACCCCAGAAGTACCCGCAATACGACGAGGAGTTTAACCATACCCTGCACCAACTTTTCAGTTCGCAGAAAATACATACCAAACCCAGTTTGAAATTACATGATGTGGCCCTGATGCTGAAGATGAGTCCGGCCGTATTATCTGCCGTGATTAATGCCAACTTGAAAATGACCTTTTTTGAGATGGTGAATACCTACCGCGTAGAAGAGGCCAAGCAAATGCTCATCAAGCCCGAAAACCATTCGTACAAAATTGAATACATTGGCGAGCTATCCGGATTTAACTCCAGAGCCTCCTTCTTCGCGGTGTTCAAAAAGCATACGGGCAAAACTCCTTTGGCTTATCGCGACGAGTATGTGTTAGCAGAAAGGCAACAGGCCTGATTGCCCGTTACTCCACTTCTTCCATTTCCTGCTGCTGAGGATGCCCTGCCAGGTGTACCGGCATGAGCCCAAGTACTAAGCTAGTATGAACTGGGCAAGTTTAGACTTGCTCCATTTCTTGCATAGGGCCAATATCCCCAATTTTGATGCTGATCCAGGTAATCTTCACATCCAATCCACCTGCTTTTATGATGAAAAAAAATGCTTTATTCATGTTATGCTTTGCTACAGGATACCTAGCAAATGCCCAAAGCTTTTCGGAGTTGAAGAAAAGCAACGGCGAAAATCCGTTCACAGCAGACCGGTTTAAACTTTTTGCGCGGTTAACTTCTATAAATTCTGAGTATACACCTTCCTATACCGGCTTAACGCTTAATATCGGCGTGAGCCGCAACAGCTATGAGGCTGGCAGGGCTAGGATCAGGTATGAAAACCCCTTGCTGGGCGACCTGATACAAGGCATACCCCGGGCAATCAAAGACATTAGAGGGATTAAAAATGATGAGCAAACGAGCCTGACTGAAAATAAGTGGAGCGACCACTCCCATTCCGGAGGATTTGGGGGTTGGTTTCAATACTATATTAATGCAGCGGCCACAAAACGCTTTTTGATATCGCCGGGCATTTCCGTGGGCGACTACACCTATGGCTCTCAATATGCTGATCCATCCGGAAGTAAACGAAAACAAGATCCTTACGGCTATTTCTTTGTGGCGGGTCCGGCTTTACTGGCTTCTTACGTGGTAAGCCCATCCTGCTGGATTGACGGTTATGTGAATTATGACCTGACGGTTTACAAGGTGGAAACTGGCGGAACCGAAACCTATCCAAAACCAAATTTCATGTCGATAGGTGCAGATGTGTACACAACTCGCAAGCTCTTTATGGGGCTCCGATTAAATAAATTGATTGACAAGGGAATTAACAACGACGACTCCTCCAGGCTGGATATATCTGGAGGAATAGTATTCTAAAACCAAACAAACATAAAGCGATGAAAACAAAATTTTTGATGGTGCTTGCCCTAGCATTTACATTAACTGCCCGGGCACAAAGTGTAGGAGAATTTAAGCCCAAAGACATAAGCTTCGGTTTAGGCAAGCTCAAAGATGTCTCCAGGATATACATATCCAACTTTACCGTGAACTATCAGGTGTATAATGAAAAACAAAAGTTTAAACAAGGCGGAAGCATGCTGGGTGGTGGTTACCGGGGAGATGCCAAAGCCGAGGCATCCATTGGTTTAACCGGGCTTGCAGAAGCTGATGTACAACAAATAACCGATAAACTGTACCAGGAATTTATAAGCAAGCTTAAAGCTAAAAATCTGCAGATCATTACGGGCGAAGAAGCCAGCAAAACCGATACGTACAGTGATTATGTAAAACAACAGGGCGGAAAAGTGAACCTAGCCCAATTGCCCGGTACCATGACGTCGAGCCCAAACGGTTACGAATGGTACGTGAAGAAGGTAAAAAGTGATGGAAAAACAAAAAGCGGCGGTTTTATGGGGCAAAGTTCTTTCCTCTACCCCAAGCTGTCCAAGGAACTGGGTGATGCTATTGTTGCAGATATAGACATTTATGTAATGTTTGTTGAAAATAAAAGTGCTTTCCAGGGGAGCGGCGCAAATGTGAAGATTACAACAAGCCTGCGTATTGCAGATGCCGAAGCAATTGTGATGGCCGATAACGAATCATTTATCAGGATGAAAGGGCAAAACAGCGTTTCAGCGATTAATAGTGTGGTCAATTTTGCCATGGGAAGAATGGGAGCATCTGCTCTGGCAAGCTACAGCGGGCTACTATCTAAACCGCTTGAAATAAATGGAGTAATTGAAGACACTAAGGTAACCAGTTTCGCCAGGGGTGGTACAGACTATGTGGGTACAAACAACATGTATGTGTCTTATTTCACACCAGAGAACAAAACTGCTGAAACCAATAAAGTAATAAAGGTAGACAGCAAAAAATACGTGGATGGGGTATATGATGCGGCCAAAAAATTCCTGGATTTTCATACAGACGCTTTTCTGGGTAATTTAAAATAGGGTTATGATGAAGAAAAGCAAAGTTATCGGAATGCTCATCCTGGGCTTATTGATCTGCCTCGCAGGTTTCACCAAAGCTCAAACGGTAGATGTTACATCCATTGTGCCTACGGAAGTGGAGGTATGGGGGCCTCCTTTAGAGGTTGACATGGGAGGTACAGTTTGTGTGTTCAGAATAAAAGTACTGAAACATTATGGCACTACCTGTGTTTACAATGTGGAAATTGCCAACAAGGGAGATAAGACTTTAACAGCCTTGATGGGTATTCTAACCCACGGCGGACAAGTTAATGACAATACCGCCGGCGGTATTACGATCAAGCCGGGAGAAAGGTTCTATTGGAAACGGGAGAAGCGAGAGATATTGAAAAAGGGCGTAAAGAACGACGCGCAGGTTTGTAAGAATTGTAATCCCATTGTTGGATTTTATAATCTGAAGGTGGGGGGGAGAAGCGTCAAGTAAATTTTCAACTTCCACATCATTCTTGTGTTAACACGTTTAAACGAGTTTGTTAAAACCGGCCGTATGATGAGATATTTTATTCTATTGATCTGTTTGATAAGCCTGGCTTCCTGCAAAAAAGCGGGGGATAATGAGCAAACTACTGGTGGTGGAAATGGTGGCAACACTGGTGGAACTGTATCTTCCATCAATTTCACCTCATTAGCCTCGCCTACTACGTCAGCGGCTGTCACGAACTCTTTTATTAGCAACCGGAAGGGGAGTAGTTTTGCAGTAATTGTTCTGGATGAAAACAATGCCACACAAACGTATTTCGGCAATAACGCAAAATGGGAAATGCTGAGTGAAGTCATAGCGTTAAATGCTGCGATATCTGAAACAGGTATGATTGTTTATTTTGACAAATCCGGTGTGTTGAAACGGTACACGGGTTCTGGCAGTCCGGAAACTGTTGCGCTCAGCAACTTCAACTATCCGAAGGTTGAGATTGGCATGGACGGTAGTTTTTATGTGGGATCGTCAAACGACAAGGTGTACAAAAGCGCAGATGAGGGCAAGACCTGGACCGCTACCGACATTCCACAAAACCGTTTTAATTATTCCGGCAATCTGGCGGTGGGCTTTATAGCCCATCCTGGTGGTAAGATGTATTCGTATACTGGAGGCGCTAGAGTTTACCAATCTACCGATGCTGGAAAGACCTGGTCGCAGGCAACCGTTACCGTCGACCTTAGTAATTCGGGTTACACAGATCTTTATAGTCCCATCACTCACGACCAGAATGGTAATATCTATATCCTTGGAACAACAGGCGTATCGGTAGTCAATACCACAAACCTGAGCGCACGTTCAATATCTTTCCAGTCGGCCCAGTTAGGCAGTTTCGAGCGTTTAGAAAAATTTGCATCTGATACGCAGGGAGCACTTTATGCCACTGCCACCAATAAGGGTTTTGATTACGAGAGTAAAAAACAGGCAGCTGCTATTTATAAGTTCAGCGGAAGTGCCTGGCAAAAGCTGTCAACCCCTTACCCTTATGCCGGGTTTAGCGGGATGAATGTGCAGGCTACCCAAGCCGGTATAATTTCGGCAGCCAATGGCGTCCAAAGTAAGGGCTTATACGCCCTAGATGCGTCGGGCAATTATACAGTCGTTGGAACTCCTAAAACTCTTGAAAACCAGGTTATAGACATGGTACCGCACAGTAATGGTAAAGTGTTTGGCGTGGTACGTCATTTTACACCTGTCGGCAGTGTATTGGGCGCCACATTTAACCCTGCATATGCTGTACTGATGGTGCTGGAAAACGGGCAGTGGAAACATACCGGAAAACCATCGGATAAGGTGTTTGTGGCTTCCAATGGGGATATCTATTCGATACATAGCACAGACATCAGTTTATCAAAAGATGGGGGACTAACTTGGCAGACTAGTACCATTGCCGTAGATGATCCCTTAAATCTAAAGAACTTTCTGTATGCCGAGGCCTTGCATTTTACAGAATTGAAAGCTGAGGTTTATGCCTACGTGGCGATGCACTTTGGTGGCGTTGGCGGAACGTATACCAATTATGCCTGGACGAAGACATCCCTGGGCAGTAATACCTTCGAAAAGCTGGCAGGAAAACCCGGAAATTATAAGCCAGGGAACGTACCGCTGGTAACTGCGGCAAAAGGTCAAACAGGCTTCCTTTATAACCCCTTCAATGGATTTGCTTATTTTCCCACACAAAGTGAAGAAGTGAAATTCACAAAGGATGGGGGTAACACGTATACCACCGCAGGTTATCCACTTCCTTTTGCGGGCAGTAATTCAGGCCATTTTGTGGGCTGGGGCACAACTGGCTTTATGACTTCAGGACCAGGCAACCCACTTATTTTTTCAGCTCTTGAATTCAATGTTCCACAGGGAAAAATTGATATGAACAAGCATAACGGAGTAAATTACTTCAAAACCTGGGCAAGGTTTGGTATTGATAATAAATTATACCTCAACCTGGATAATAAGATCTACATGAGCGAAAGAGCTTTTTAACCCATTCTATCTCCCACATCGGCCGCCGAAGCTTTAGCGAAGGAGGCCATCGACCCACCTACCAGGAGTAGAAGGTCCAAGAAACGAAACCCTTCAGATAAATTTCTGAGGGGTTTTTTGTTTTATCGCTAAGACACAACATTTCTGATCTCCTTTTGTTTGCACCTCTCTGGTTAATTTTTGTCAGGATGATAGCTTACTGAATATTATTTTAGCCTTAATTGAAACTTTTATTATTTATCTTCATATAAGGGAAATATATCGGGTATAGTTAATTCAATATTTATAATTTCATAAGCCCCACTAACATGTTTGCCCGTAAAAAAAAGGCACAGTTTACACCTTCAGGCACTGAAACAGTACAGAAAAAAGGTATCTCAATGCCTGCAGTGCCGTATTTAAAGGATTCTTTGGGTAAGAGCGAGAAGGTGACACAGCTTATGTATAACAACAGTGCAGGCCGTGGCCAATTCTGGCATGCCCGCAATGCTTTGGCACCCGGAGAACGCAGGTTTGATCCAACAGACTTACCTGCAGACTTTAAGCAGAAATCATGGCGTGGCAACCCCTTACCTCAAGACCGGATTTCGGCATTTATAAGTAACGGAAGGCTTGATGCATCTTTACCGGATAATTTGGCAAAGCAGGCTTATTTAGGACCGGCAGGGCGTGGGGAGCGTGCAATGAACATAGAACTACACGACCGGATTTATTCTGAACATGTCGCTGAAACCAATGCAAAAGCAGAGGCTGAATCGCTTCGCAGATATAATGAAGCACCAGGTAGTTTAGGCCTGAATTATCCACGCACTTTCAGTTGGGTAATCGGGGGAGCAAAATCAGAATTCCGATCTGCGGCACGTTCCCAAATTAATGCCGGAAAGGCAGTCGCCAGTATATATGGCGGAGCTCAGCAACTTGGTCTTAACTTAACTTTGTCAACCCGTCAGGTGGACCTTGAACGGAAGTCGTTTAAAACCCGGCCTGAAGCAATACATGCTGGTGCACAATCTATTTTGGCAGAAGAGGGAAGTTCAGTAAGGGTTACCGGTGTAGTAATTGAAAAAGGCGGAGGGAATGCAGTATCTTCATTTACCGGGCCATGGAATGTTGCAAATAATACATGGCAGGTCTATCACTATGCTGCGGGAGGTGCCAATGGAGCAGATGCTTTACTATCTGCAAACAAATTAGTAGGATATAGAAGTCCGGCTCATGGTACAGAAGCATTAATCAATGCTACAGAAATGCCACATGCAGGAGTTGCAGAAGCTGGTTTTGAATAATCTAATTCACCTTTACATTTTGGCATCAAATGGGGCATTTCCTTCCTTAGCTCCCTGCTTATGTAAGTATTACTTAGAAATTGGAAATGAGTATGAAGCGAAACAAATTAGCGAATAGCCTAAATTCACAAAACTCAGCCCATACTTTTACACCAGGCAGGTAAATACTCGAGCCTAGACTGCCACCTCAATTTAAGACGCCCTAAACGCTCTCGAGACAAACTCCAGCACTTTTGGAAGTGCCGTTCTCCAATAGGTCCAGTTATGGCCGCCATCATTGATCCTGAATTCGTGTGGGATTTCTTTTTTGAGCATGGCTCTGTGGGCAAGGTAGTTTCCTTCTTCAAGGTAGTCATCGTCGCCACAGTCGATATACCATTTAACGGCCTTTTTCTGATCGTCGGGCATATTATTAATTAAGGAAATGGCATTGTGTTGTTCGTAATACTTCGCCACAACCGAATCTGCTAATTTCAATTCTTCTGCTTTCAGTCTTAATTTGGCGGTTTCGAGGTTCGCCGGACCAACATAAGCGCTGATCGGGTAGGCCGCAGAAAATAGTTCCGGGTGGCGCAGAGCATACATGAAAGTCCCGCCACCACCCATCGAAAGTCCGGAAATGGCACGCGAACGTTTTATGGATTTAACGCGGTATTTTTTCTCAATAAAAGGGATCAGCTCCTGGAAAAAGAAATCTTCATAATTCCAGTCGCCGCGGATATCATTAAAATAACCACTTCTGCCACTTGTTGCATCAGGCATCACAATAATCATTGGTGTGGCATTTCCACTATTGATGGCATGGTCAGCAATTTGCTGAAGATCGCCATAATCAATCCAGTTTGCCTGATCTCCACCCTGTCCGTGCAATAAATACAGCACCGGGTAGGATCGCTGTGAAGAATCGTAATCAGCCGGCAGATAGATAGCATATTTGCGATCTGATTTTAAGATTTTAGAATTCAGGATCTGATTATCAAATACCTTTCCGCTTTGTGCAGAGAGAAATGCAGGCAATACCAGCAGGAAAGAAAGAAGCAGGGTGGAGGTTTTTTTCATGTTTGTATTTTATGCATGTAATATAGTACTTATTGGAATAAATGTACTTCACTAAATCTTGTATGAAAGTCAATGTATGAAAGCAATGATATCAGGTTTTGATTCCGATTTTTAGCCCTGCTTATACTTTTTGTTTGCTTATTACCGGGCTTGAGTAAAGAGTTTAAAAAGGCAGACTAATAAATATTAGGATCAGTGTCTTGTTAGAATGAGGTTCCAGCTTTCGCTGGATCCGATAGCTATCGGATGACAACATTGTTGGGGTGAGATGGGGGAGATTCCAGCCTTCCTGGAATCGGCTCAGGCCAAAATCATGCCTTTAAGGGTATAAGTTTTTCAATTTGAATATAAATTAAATATTTCCGCAGTACACAAAATTGCAGTCCCTGAAATACATAATTAAAAGGAAACATCATTTAGTACACGGTTCCGCATTTCGATTCCAGCGGAGGCTGGAATCTCCATACACCCAAATAGCACTTGTCATTCCCACGAAAGTGGGAACCTCCGGCAGTACATTTTAGGTCAGATCAGCGAGGGCTTTAACCTCCACGTTTCCCCCAATAACGTTGTCAACCGATAATAGTACATTTTAGGTCTGACCAACGAAGGCAGTAACCTCCACAGTTCAACCAACAACCCTTGTGAACCTATAAAATTCCAGCAAAGAGTATTTTCCTTATTTTTTTACCAGTTTGGTAATTTCCAGAACACCGTTAGTAATTGAACCGGTAACTGTTACTTCTTCTCCGACAAAGTTTTCTGCTTTTTTGGTGTCTTTGATCGCATAAACTTTATCGCCACTTACAAAAACAATTTTGGCGCCTTTCTTTACGCAATCTTTTGCACAGGCAGCATGACCTTTGTTATTGCCTTTTGCACCGCATTTATCATCTGTGATAAATCCGGTCCATTCACCTTTGTCAAAGGCATTGGCAGCTGTGAAGAATAAAGCTACAACAAGAAGCATTAAGTACTTTTTCATATGTTTTGGTTTTTTTGCATATTAAAAGTAATTCTTTTTCAATAATTTCCAAATATTTCGTTTCACATCTGTCAATTCATTCTCTATTTCCCTCCAGTAAGTTCCCTCCTGCGTCGGGATGACAGGTGGAACGTTCGGGCTGGAAATCGTTATGGATAAATTTCGCAGTTCTTTTTAGTAATTCCAATTGAACAACGTGTCATCCCGAAAGCTGCCCTTCAGCAGCTGAGGGAACTCAGTGCTATGGGATGAAAACTTTGCTTCAATTAACTAAGTTCCCTCCTGCGTCGGGATGACATCGTTTTAGGATCCATTCTCAACTCTCAATTCTTAATTCCCCCTTTTCCCTAATACCTATTCCCTATTTCCCATTCCCTATTTCCTATTCCCATTCCCAATTCCCTATCTTTACCCCAAAAAACAATCATGTCAAAAACAAAACTTACAATCAATAGTAATGGTTCGGTAAAAATAGAAGGCGATTTTGAGATCGTTGACCGGAATGGTGGGGTGTATGGACTGCAGGGTCGTACGGTTCTGTCAATCTGCCGCTGCGGACTTTCAAAAAACAAGCCATTCTGTGACGGATCGCATAACGGACATTTCGAGCATGATGCAATAGCATTTGATCTTCCCCCGAAAAAGGTTTAGTATATATTTTTTTGTTGCGGCACCTTTTTTGTAGATTCAATTTGTTATCAAACAATAATAAATATGAAGATCAAAGGAATAATAGGGGTACTTATGTTTATAGCATTAGTATCTCAATCTTGCGTCAGTACTAAGAAATATACTGACCTGCAAGCAAGTCAGAGCCAGTTACAAACCAATTATAACCTGCTTCAGGAAAGCAATCGTGATCTTGACAGGAAGTATCTGACAAGTCAGAAGGAGCTGTCGGCGGCAATAGTCCGGGTGAAGAGCCTGGAAGAGCAGATCGCTTCAGAGAAGTCGAATATCACTTCATTGCAGGATGCGCTCAATAAATGTTTAACCTCCAGTAATCAGGGGAATGTGAATATTTCCAAGCTGGTGGATGAGATCAATAGCTCGAATAAATACATCCAGCAACTGGTAAATACCAAGAACAAGAACGATTCACTGAACCTGGTTTTAACCAATAATCTAACCCGCTCATTGAGCAGGGAAGAAATGAAGGATGTTGAAGTTCAGGTATTGAAAGGGGTTGTTTATATTTCCCTTTCGGATAATATGCTGTACAAGTCGGGCAGCTATTCAATTTCGGATCAGGCTGGTGAGATTCTGAGTAAGGTTGCCAAAATCATCAAAGATTATGAGGGATATGAGGTATTAATTGAAGGTAATACAGATAATGTGCCTATTTCAATGACAAATATCCGTAATAACTGGGATTTGAGTACTTTAAGAGCTTCTTCAGTCGTACAGGCATTGCAAAACACCTATGGCGTGGACCCTAAACGTCTTACTGCAGGTGGAAGAGGAGAATACAATCCAATTGCAGGTAATGATTCGGAAGCTGGAAAGGCTAAAAACAGAAGAACACAGATCATCATTACACCTAAACTGGATCAGTTTATGGAATTGATCGGGAAAGCTCCTGAAAGTAAATAATATGCCGGTTCGGCCGGAATGGGATTAAAATAATGCAGGCCTTTTGCTGATGTGGAAGGCCTGCTTTTAAAGGTTTGGGATTAATTATTAATTTTCAGGCATTGCGTATCAGGCATTTAGCCGATCTCATCTTTTAATTATTTATCTTTGTTTCAAAATAAAATATAAATGCGCTCCTCAGTTTTAATATTTTTTCTGCTTCTTTTCTCTATAGAAACCTTTTCCCAGGCTCCGGTTCTGGCTGTAAACAGGGTTGATAAGCGGACCAATGAGCATATCCGTCAAACTTCCATGTACCTGTTTAAAGATGGTGGAGGTGTTACCAAACTGAGTTTCTCAGTCAGGGCGCTTGATGATACCTATTTTTTGCTTTTGAACCTGCCGATTGCTGCAACTGTAAAAAGGGGGACTGAAGTCAGCATGATCATGGATAATGGCCAGGTCCTTAAATTAATCTCCAATAATGATGTCATCTCTTTGAATGAAGCGGATGTCAGTAAGCGGATGATGGTTTTTGATTTGGAAGCTGATAAAGAGATAAAAGAACTCTTAAAGCAACCGGTTAAAGCTATTTCGATTCCTACCGCTAATAAAGGGACTGTTGTTGTGAACTTACTGGCAAAAGATAAGGGCTACATAAGATCCGGAATTATGCTGGCGCAAAAGAAATAAAGCTCTTTTTTAACAGATCAGTGCTGGATCTCCTTTTTTAATGGTTTACTCAATACCTGATTAAAATCCTGGTCTTCAAGCTTATTTATCAATTCTACGATTTCTTTCTTCATAAAAAAGCCAACCATCCTCTGCAGCTTTTTTAACATGCTAATTGCGGCTTTGATTTTTTCCTGATCAGTCATGGAGTAAAATTATGCTAAAAATATTAGTATTACAAGAGTGGGTTTTATTTTTTTGTCATTGCGAGGGCGGCGTTTTGTCATTGCGAGTGCAGCGAAGCAATCCCCTCGCTAAGACTACTAAACGTTATTTATAAGTACTGTCATCCCGAAAGCTGCCCTTCAGCAGCTGAG
>CAZGCG010000076.1:0-12016 GCA_964524205.1 uncultured Sphingobacterium sp.
TCATACAATCCATATCCATTTGGGGCAAATGATTTAACCGGAGCAAGCCCCGTGAAAGTATCGTATGCAGTATTTTTATAGGGAAAGCTGCCTTCCCAGGTGTTTGCTTTTGCTTTCCCTTTATTGATGTGTTCATCACCCCAGGGGTAGATTTTATTGTTCAATCCGCCTCTTGAAGCATATTCCCATTCTGCCTCAGTTGGCAAGCGCTTTCCTGCCCACTTACAATAGGCCATAGCATCGTCCCAGCTGACATGTATTACAGGGTAATTACCTTTACCGTCAATAGTACTACCCGGTCCCTCAGGGTGCTTCCAACTGGCTCCAGGAACCCATGCCCACCATTGAGAATAATCATTCAGGTCAACCTCCTGCTTTTGGGGTGTAAAAACCAGTGAGGCTGCAACCAGTAAGGATTCATCCGGCTTTGGTGTTTCGGGTGGCAATTGTTTTTTCAATTCCTCCCAATCAGGCTTGCGTTCAGCCGTAGTTACATAGCCTGTACTTTGAATAAACCTGGCAAACTGATCATTGGTAACCTCATGCTGATCGATCCAGAATGATTCTAAAATCACTTTATGTTTGGGGTACTCATCTTTATCTGCCTGATCATTATCTGCCCCCATCATAAATTCGCCGCCAGGTATGGAAACCATTCCGGTATTGGATGTATCCCCATTAAAAGTAATCTGGTCAAGGGTCTTATAGACCGAACTATTTCCAGCAGATTTATTATCAACCGAATCCGTTTTGGCTCCCTGATTACAAGAACTGAATACAAACAGGCAATAAAATCCCAGGAACAAACCAGAATACACTTTTGATGCATTATTAAGATGACACAATAAAAATGTCCTGTAAAGCTTTAGCATTAAAGTCCCCATTTCATCTCTTTAAGATCTGCAATTTTTACATAGCCATCTTTCTTAACACTTCCATCCTTGGCAATGGTATATCCCTTAGGTGCCGCATTGGTCCATGACAAGCCAGGCACCCGATCCAATAATAGCTTTCTTTGTTCCTGAATAACTGATTTACTGGAAGCTTTATAAGCTATGTTATTCCATTCGTTAGGATCGACCTGATGATCATAAAGCTCTTCCAGATTAATAAATGGGTAATAGATATAACGATACCTGTTTGAGCGAATGGTGTAACCATCACCAGAATTTGCACCACCCTCTTCATTCATAAAATAGGCAGTAAAGGCTGGTTTATGATCAAATCTCTCCAGTTTAAGCATTGGAACTAAGCTTTCCCCATCACAATATTCGGGAATTTTCTCACCTGTCAGTTCAGCAAGTGTAGGGAACATGTCCATCATCGAGACCGGAACATGGGTAGTTGAGCCCGGTTTAGTTATCCCCGGTGCCATGATAAACAGCGGAGCTCTGGTAGAACGCTCCCACAAAGTAAATTTCTCCCAGTTTTCCTTTTCACCCATATGCATACCATGGTCAGACCATACTACCAGGATCGAGTTTTTCAAATAACCTGATTTTTCCATACCATCCAAAAATTTTCCAAGCATGGCATCAGTAAAAGATATGGTGGCCATGTAAGCCTGTAAAACTTTCTTAAGCTGATTATTATCAGTGATAAAGCGATGGAGTGCCCTTCTTCCGTGGATAAATGCATCCTCTAAATCATCTTCTTTAAATGGCAGATCAGGAACATTAGCCAGAGGGTACATATCAAAATACTTTTGCGGAACTTCCCATGGATCATGAGGTTTAGTCAATCCAACTGCTAAAAACAAAGGTTTATCATGTTTTTGACTAAGTTCATAATTTGCCCACTCAGCAATTTGAAAATCAGCCATATAATCATCACTTAATGCAATCGGTCCCCAGGTAAAATAATCAGGCTGTACACCTTTGAAATTTTTTGGAGATATAATTTCTTCAGGAGCTCTGACCTGAAATGGAACCGGGATTTTTAAACTCGGATAATAAAAATCCCAGCCTTTGGCTTCCGATTGATTTAAAGTTGCCCTCGGAGGGGATAAAGTATGATAGATTTTGCCACCGGCAAGAGTTTTATAACCCTTTTGCTTGAAAAACTGTTCCATAGTCAGCAAAGTGCTCAATGCAGGAACTTTGCGCCAGTCGGGATGCTTCCAACCTGTTACCCCAGATCTTGCCGGACTAACTCCTGTCATGATGGATACCCTTGAAGGGGCACAGGCAGGCGATGGAATATGTGCATTGGTAAAGGACATTGACATTTTCCTCAATCGATCAAAATTCGGAGTTTTCAATCCCGGTAATCCTCCCAGTCCTTCCGGATTAATCCAGTCGTTCAAATCATCAATTGCGAGGAAGATAATGTTAGGTTTAGAACCCGGATTTGGAGACTGAGCCCATGCAAATCCTGAACCTGCAAGCATAAAAAAAGTAACACTCAGGAAAAGTGTTACTTTAAGTTTATAGCGAATACTGTTTACAGAGAAATTTTTCATTGTGACAAGTTATATAAAACATTCATTCCCGAATGCACCGTCACCAAAAATAATTAAATATTGATATTAAAATCTTCTCATATAAATTAAGCTCAAAAATTTCCTTCTTATTCTAAGAAAGGGTTTCCAGAATACGATCGATATCTGCCTGATTATTATAAATCGATGGAGAAAGTCTTAATTTATTTCCAAAACGCATTGCCACATTAATTTTGGCCGCACGAAGCTTTTTCATTGCCTCCTCCGGATCTTTAGCTTTGAAAACAATAATAGGACTTTCATTGCCCTCAGGTGTGATCATAGGATAACCAATTTTTGGCATTTCTATTGCCAAACGGCTTGTTAGTGTACGAACATGATTACGGATATTTTCAACACCCAGGGTATGTATATATTTCATCGAAGTGATCGCACAGGATACGCCTTCATAAGAAGGGTAACTTACCTCATACATCGCCGGGCCTGTGGTAGGTTTGAAATCAAACTCGCCCAATGCTGAATCCGGGTTATCTGTCCAGGGGCCATAATTGAAATTTAAGCCACCATGGTGTTGCGTTGGCAGAACCCGGGTATCCTGCAAATCTTTACGGACATACATAAAGCCAAAACCTTTACTACCCATCAACCATTTGAAGGTAGAACAGGCAGCCATATCAATACCCATGGCTTTGACATCGACAGGAACAGCACCTACGCCCTGAATAATATCCACATAAAGCAATGCTCCATTGGCATGAGCCAGATCAGCGATGGCACGAACGTCCTTAACCAGAAAACCATTCACATTCGAAACCAGTGTGATAGCCACTAATTTGGTGTTCTTATCGATCACACCTTCAAAATCTTTTGCATCAAACTTCCAGTCATTATGTTTAATGATCCTTACTTCCAGTCCCTCGCGCTTCTCGCGCATCTTATAACCGTATAAACTTGGCGCATAATGAAGATCTGTGGTCACTACATTCCCCCCTTTAAGATCCATCCCATTCAGAATATTGTTCTCTGCTTCGACGGTAGTTCTTGCAAAAGCAATTTCATCCGGATCAGCATTGATCAGCTTGGCAAAGCTATCCTTACATTCCTGACGGGTTTCCGACCACTTTGGCCACCATGGCTCTCCTACATCGTTCTTAGCCCATTCCGCATAGCGATGCAAGGCTGCAGCCGTATAAATATTAATCGGATGGGTTGATGCATTATCCATATAAACTTCCTCCCTTGTGCGGGGAAAATCTTCCCTGATCTTATTGAAGTCCAATGCAGCTCCTGAAATATGTGCAGGCATAACATCAGGATTAACAGAGGAATCAGAGGAACTGGTTTTACACGAACTTAAAGAACTTAGTCCTAAAGTACCCACACCCACTCCAGCCAGGGATTTTAAAAAGGTTGATCTTTCCATTTTGTTTTTTATAATGCTTAAAAATTTAATTTAAAAACAATGATTTGAACCATAATTCTATTTATCAGGTAATGAATAAGCAACATAGGTATCCGCAGATTTAGTTCTCATTCTTCCTCCACCAGATGCAATTACCACAAACTGCTTACCATTCACACTATAAACAGATGGAGTTGCATATCCGCCTGCAGGCAAATTAGTTTCAAATAAGAGTTTACCAGTTGCTTTATTGAATGCCCTGAATTTTTCATCCCTTGTTGCAGCAATAAATACCAGTCCGCCGGCAGTTACTACAGGTCCACCCCAATTTTCAGTACCGGCATGAATGCCCTTTGCCTTCAATTCAGGATAATCACCCAGTGTATTTTTCCAAACTAAACGACCGGTACTCAAATCAATAGCACTCAATGTACCCCATGGTGGCTTGATACCAGGGTAGCCTTCTTTTGTTAAAAACTGCTTATATCCGCCAAAGCGATAAGGTGATCGATAGAAAGGATGACTTAACTTAGCTACCGGATTAAAGGTCATTTTTTGTTTTGATTCTATATTTAGTAAATAAGAAGCAAGGGCAGTTTTATCTTCTTCACTAAAATGCTTAAAGGCAGGCATCATTCGCTGTCCGGATGATATGATATTTTTGAATTTCAATTCATCATACTTTGCCTGAAGATTGAGCAATGAAGGAAAGTTACCTGAGCCTTTTAGATCAGCCCCATGACAGCCTTTACAACTCTTATCGTAAATACTTTTCCCTGCCTGCAAATTCGTTTGAGTAGATCTTGGCTCTTTTTCAACTAAAGTATCTATCATGGTAACCACCCATGGCATTTCAGTGGCATTTATGTAAAGCACACCGCTTGAAGGATCAAAAGAAGGTCCGCCCCACTCTGCCCCACCTGTAAGACCCGGTAGAACAAGTGTTCCCTTCAAACTTGGTGGAATAAACATATTACCCGATTTATGACTTAAAAATCTACTCTTCAAATCCTGAAAAGATGAGTCTGGAATTATATTATTAAGATCTGATTCTCTAAATTCCTGTCTAACAAATGGAGGAAGCACTGTTGGGAAGGGTTGGGTTGGGGAGGTCTGCTCACCCCTGAGCTCTGATGCAGGTACTTGCTTTTCCTCAATCGGATGCACTGGTTTACCAGTCTCCCTTTCAAGCATATAGATAAATCCTTGCTTACTAACCTGTACTACTGCATCAATATTTTTACCATCCTTTTTTATTGAAACCAGCACCGGAGAGGTAGGAAAGTCATAATCCCACAGATCATGATGAACGGCCTGAAAATGCCAGATATATTTTCCGGTTTCTGCATCGAGTGCAAGAATACTATTCGAAAAAAGATTATCTCCTTTTCTTTTACCTCCATAAAAATCAGGAACTGCTGCACCGGTTGAGGCAAAAACCATTCCTCTCTTTTCATCTAAACTAAGTCCGCCCCAGGCATTTGCCCCTCCTACATATTTATGAGCCTCGGGGTCTTCCCATGAATCATATCCCACATCGCCTGGTTCAGGTATTGTCCTGAACATCCATTTCAATTTGCCTGTGTGCACATCATAAGCCCTGATATGACCCGGAGCAGATTCCTCTTCCTCCGACAAACTGGTTCCGATGATGATAAGATCCTTATAAATTACCCCCGGTGAAGTTGCAGTGACTCTTAAATTTGATAAATCCCTATCCAGATCCAGGCCATCGTGGAGCGGAATGCGACCCTTATTTCCAAAAGAAAGAACCGGTTTACCTGTGGCACTGTTTATACAGAATAAGGAAGAACCTACTGTATAATAAAGCAGATGTTCTTTGTTTTTACCTTTATAAAGTGCAATCCCGCGACAGGCATTCATTCCATAGCTTTGCCTGCCCTGAATATCTACCATCATTGAATCGACCGGATCAAATACCCATTTTTCCTTTCCGCTTAGGGCATCTAAAGCAAATAGCTTTAATTTAGCGGAAACGCCATAAAGTACCCCATCAACGATAAGGGGATTAGCCTGAATCTGACTGCCTGATTCAGCGTCCTTTGTATGATATATCCAGGCCAGCTGTAAATTCTTAACATTGGAAGTATCTATTGCGTCCAGCGCTGAATACTGAATACGTTCTTTGCTTCCACCGTAAACACTCCATTCATTTTTTTGGTCAGTATTATCACAGGAAACACTAAAAAGAGCAAGAATAATAATGAAGGAAAAGGGGAATTGTTTCAGATTGATCATTTTTGAGTGGCGACTACATTGCTTCATTGTACAAAGAATAAAAATTCATTAAATTCTGATCAACAACTAATGTTATTTTACGAAATCATGAACATAATTTCTGAAAAAATACAGTTTAACAGATTATTATTTAAAAAATTGCTAGATATAACTATTCAATTTATTTTAAGGTCACATCCCATACTTTTGATAAACGTGAAGTACCAGCCGGACCCATAATAGATAAAGTCACAACATATTGCCCTGGTTTCTGGAAGAAATGCACCGGGTGCTGTTTGTCTGAGCTGCTTCCATCACCAAAGTCCCAGTTCCATGTCGAAATTTCACCATGCGACTCATCAGTAAAAGAAACCATCCGGCGATTCATATCTGTAATAACAAATGACCATTTAGCATCAATTGCTTTCTGATACTTTTTCTCTAAAGGCATTAAACGAAACGGAAGCAAGTAAGATGCATTACCATACATCTCCCGCACCTTGCTTAGATTCCAAAACCCATTGTATTTGGGTGCCTTTACATTGTCATAATCAAGTACTGCCCAGCTAAGCCCAATTTCCTTATTCTCTGTTAAAACTGATTCTACAGCTCTGCTAATACCTTCAGGACCAGCATAATCAAAAGGAGTAATCCAGAATTCGAGGGTTAAGCGTCCTGAATCACCCGGTTTGAAATTGTAATTATAGGCAGCATTGGCATAAGGCAAATCTTTAATCCAGGGCTGACTTCCCCAGACCATTGCCCAATCTTTTTCTTTAGCCGGTGTGAAAATATGATAGTTCTGTGCATGTACACCGTGGTAGGAAAAATAGGTATCCATTGGTTTCAGATCTTTATTCGGATGAAAAGAACTGATAAATGGTCCGCCAGACTGATCACCGTCTACCACCACCTCGAATATATCATTATGTAAATCTTTTAATGAAAAGTCCCAGTAGTCATCGTATGCTTCATAGAGAAAATACAGTCGATTCATACCTTTTACCCATCCAACCTTTACATTGATATCAAGATTTTTAGGATCAGCAAAGCGATGTCTGACGCTATCATCCCTGTCATCCCACAATTGATCCATACCGATATTGTATGAGGGATCTACCATCTTCCAGTCCTCAACTTTCCCATCTATCGTTGGGATCATGTTTGCCGGGAACTGAAAGATCTTAAATTTTCGCTTATCCTGAGCGTTTGATATACCTGTCAGGAAACTTAAGAAAAACAGAAAACAAATTGAGCGAAAGAGAAATGACATAATTAAATATTATAAAATTTTAAGGCATTATCGTAAAACAATTTCTTTTGATCTTTATAAGGTCTTTTGACAACTACGGTTTATTAAATATTTAATCGTTCATTCATCAGGTAATGAGAATGAAACATCAGTATCAGCTTATTTGGCTCTCATTTTACCTTCACCGCAGGCTATTACAACATTATTTATTAATTGAGATTTTATAAATCCAACTTCTTACGACCAGCATCAGTCAACAGATTAGAACTCCAGCCCGGATACCAGGTTTGTTCCATAACTACATCACGTACACCAGGTATTTTTAATAACACATCTGGGATAGTATTAAAAATTTTAGGGTCAATCGGACTGGTTACATGCGTAAAAAAACCTCCCAGAGGCCTGCCACGATGTGGCATAGCAAGAACTATTTTCACTAAATCACCCTGAACACTTATATCGTACACCAGGCCAAGATCCACAATACTGATATCAGCCTTGTATAATTCATAATCTTTACAATTTTGCAAAGCCTCCCATATTATTTTTTTAGAAACCGGATTATCCCCGGCCTCTCCCGGACGTGCCATTCTTCCATTGGAAACCTGAGCCAAGCTCTTATCCAACTTTCCAATTGAAACCCTTAAAGGTTCCATTAATCTGCGTCTCAATTCTTCTATTTTTTGAGGTCCATCTTCATAAGTAAAAGGGAATGATAAATAAGCATTTTTTTCATGTAATACTGTTCCCGCCGGTAATTTCTTTACGGGTAATGGAGAGCGACTCCACAATTGAAGTGCCCAATCATAATGAGCCTGTGGAGATCCATTATGCAGCAATTCTGGTATTCCATCTGCATAATGTTCCAAAAACAAACCAAAAAATGAATCCTTGGTATCCTTATTAAAGAATCCAACACCCCAAAGATTATCCTTAAAATCAGGATTAACTTCACCGATTTTCAACTTCCCATCAGGGCCCATCCATAAAGGGTCTGTGAAAGGCTGTCCCGTAAAAACCCATTCATCATCACGGGCATAAACAGCTTCAAAATCCTTTATGGACGTCATCTTACCAAACTTATGAAAATAGGGTAAACCTGCGTAAAACCGATACTCGATATCCATATTAAGCCTGCTTGGTGAAAAAACTGGGTGAATAGGCGAGTAAGGAAAACCCCATCGGCGTACAATGGTACATATCGGTCCTCTAACTATTTCATAATCTGGACAATCATCCCATAGTGTAATTCTGAATTTCTGATAAAATCCTTCTGAAACATAATCGTGTGCCCAATCAATCCCGGGTAATTCACCATGAGCCTCTCCTCCTGCATAAAGTTCTAACCCATGTCCATGTTTTATTGTCATACGTTCCAGCTGCCCTGTCTGGGGAGAAAGGATCGCTTTATAAACATTGTTTTCAATTATCAATCCCACACCCTCACCTTTTGTGCTTAGATCGCTCAGATAAGCAGGCAATTCAGCATCTGGATTTCCATAGAAAATCAAAAAGTTTTTACTCTTATCTGCATGACAATTTGCAAGAAAAAGAAGCTTGCAAAACCATTCTCCTTTACGGCGGACCACATCGAAAACCTGGGAAGTAACTTCAATTAATTTTCCTTCGTCAATTTGGGCAACACGAATTTCCCGGGAAGGTGAGTTAATCTGACTTGCTGAAAAAGCCAAAAGTACCTCAACAGGTTCTACCCTTCTTTCTATTGAGATAGTTTCCTTTATCTCTAAAGCTTTAAAGTACTTCCATCCATTTGCCCAGGATTTCCAATGTAAAGGAAGTGATTCAACTTCAGCAAAATGAGATGAAGCGGAGAGTGGCAATCCCGGATCATCCTCTTCCATCTGTGCCTGGATGCCTGTAATTCTTAAAGAGTTTGACAGTGCTCTAACCAATTTAAAATCTTTACGCTCCCATGCCGTTTGCATTAACTTCATTTTCTCCTCAAAACGGTCGGTCCGATCCCAATAAGTTTCTTCCCTGGTACTTGATAACAACCTGGAAATACTTTTAACTACCCGGTTTTCTGATTTTTTTGCTAAAGATGATAGGGAAGAAAGAGAAAGGCCTGTAAGACCCAAAAAGCCTAATCCCAAAAAACTCCGTCTCCTGATGGGGGAATTAATTACAGGCTGCTCAAAATCAGATTCTGAATGTATTTTACTTTGGTGATTTTCATACTCAATTTTATCTTTTTGAGATGATAACAGATTCTGCTTAGCAGAAGAACTACTCTTAATTTCCATAGAAGTATATTAAAATCCTGAAAAAATCAGTGGATTAGTAAGATCTATTTGAGTCTAACCAATTTTGGTTCTGAGTCATTTAATCCAAACACCAATGATTTGGAATTGCCAGTTGTCAAAACCTCCATTGAACGGACATTACCCCTGATTTTAAGCCCGCTCTCTCTTTGAGGTATATAGTTAAATCTACCTTTACCATCACCCAAAAAAACCATCCCATGATTAGCAGTATATTGCCCGAATTTTACCCTTGTCCAGATATTATTACCTGCTAAAACAATGTCCTTCTTATTATCATTATTTACATCTATCGAGCGAATAGCATATACAGGAGAGAATTGTGCCTCATTTGGCAGTTCGATCTGCTTCAAGCCATCTTTACCTCTGTTTTCGAGATAAACAGTTTTTAGGAAGTTAGCTGAAAGTACTGAGGCAGCTTTCAATTCCCCGGCACTAAACAGATCATTAATTTTGGCTGTAGAATAGGTTTTATAGTATAAAAATTTATTCTTCAGAAAAGGAAGTTGTTCTGTCAGATCGTCCCTTGATGCAGCCGGATAGGAAATGCCATCAATATAATAACAGAAAATCGGATCAATTGAGCCATTTGCATCAAAATCCTTATAGTACAGGTTAAGTGGCTCCTTTTCTGAGGCCCTGAACTGAGCATTCAAACCAAGATTCCCAATTAGCAGATCTTTGTCGCCATCTCCATCCATATCATCTGCATAAATCCTGTTCCAAAACCCCTTTGAAGCGAAATTTATGTATGAGGAAGACTGATCTTCTAATTTATTTCCGGAATTAATAAACACCTTTATTGGCATCCATTCACCAACCAGAATTAAATCTTCCTTTTTATCCTTATTGAGATCTGTCCAAACAGCATCAGTTACCATTCCTGCAGTCTTCAACCCCGGAGCAAGAACTTGGCTGGCATCTGTAAAATTGCCCTTGCCATCATTAATCAGAAGTTTACTTTCAGGAGCCAGAGGATAATTGCCAGGGATTACCCTACCACCAACAAAGAAATCCAGGTCACCATCATTATCAAAATCAACAGATTTAACACAGGATGAACTAATCCTGAAAGCTGGCAGTGCCTTAATCTTTCGGGTAAAATTACCCCTGCCATCATTCAGGTATATACGATCCTCCAATATGGAATCAGATTCGGCTTCATAGCCACCGCTCCCAACATACAAGTCTGCATCACCATCATTATCTATGTCAGCAAATTCTGCGGCAGTATCTTCATGAATGGCATCCTTTTCAAATGCTGAATTATTCAACAGCCTATATTCTCCGGATTTGGTAGCCAGTAATATACCACCCGCCTGGCCTGAGGCTCCTCCAATGAACAAATCTTCTCTTCCATCTTTGTTCACATCAGCTTTTGCCATACATGGCCCCTCCCTTGATAGAAAGTTTAATAGCAAAACCTGCTTTGTAAAATCACGGAAATAATTTTCCTTATGAGTAAAGTTTAAAGAAACCGGAGCAGTAAATATGGTTTCAGGAATCATAGGTACTTTAAAATCAGCCTTAGGATCAGATCCTTTCATTGACAAATTAAGTAACTGGTTTGCCTTTATATTTTTAAAGGTCGATACTTTATCATCCGGCCAAACAACCCGTATTGAATCAACTTTACTGTGTTTACCTATCCCAAAGTTTAAAACCGGATCAACAGAGGATTGAAAACCTCTAACAGGCATCTGTTCCTGAAAGTATTGATCATTTTTACAATAAATCGTAATTTTTGCTCCAAATGCTGCACTGTTTCCAGAAGTCCCATTTAATTTTAGTTTGAGATAATTATTCTCAGGAAGCTGATCCCTGTTATTTTTATAAACCTGAGCGTAGGAATTTATATTATTTATGATCAAATCCATATCACCATCATTGTCCAGATCTGCATATGCAGCACCTGTTGAAATTGCTGGATGGTTCAGACCCCAATCTTTCGTTTTCTTCTCAAAGCTATCACTTCCATTATTTCTGTATATATAATTTGGGATAATGATGGTTGGCATTTTTTCAATAAAGTCTGCCACCATAGCATCTCTGCCTAAATTTGCCATTTTAAGGGCATTGTTCATTGTATATTTTATAAAGTCCATGTCGTTATAATCCTTGACATAGCCATTAGTTACCATTAGATCCTTTAACCCATCATTATCAAAATCAGAAAACAATCCGGCCCAGCTCCAATCCGTATTTGATACTCCTGCCATTTGTCCTATTTCAGAAAAGGTACCATCACCATTATTTTTTTGAAGCATATTTCTGCTTAATTGATAATGAAAACCTTTCCTGTGCAGAAACTGAACCTTATCGAAATTTTCAGGACCGGCATGCATCTTTTGAATTGTATTGTCTTCGGGAAGCATATCCAGAGTATATATATCAGTTAAGCC
>CAZGCG010000077.1:0-12001 GCA_964524205.1 uncultured Sphingobacterium sp.
CATTATATTCAATATCAACCGTACCATCATTTGGATTGATGTTGATAGGTTTAGGATCAGTTTTAGTATCATCAAAATTTCCCAACTGGGCAATTTCACGTGTACTTCTTACAATAAGCTCTTTGGAGAATTTTTGCCCCGGTTTGGTCCGGAT
Source organism: uncultured Sphingobacterium sp. (assembly GCA_964524205.1). Taxonomy (GTDB): domain Bacteria; phylum Bacteroidota; class Bacteroidia; order Sphingobacteriales; family Sphingobacteriaceae; genus Daejeonella. Next base: position 155 of record CAZGCG010000077.1, read on the forward strand.
CTCTCTCAAGATTACTTTATCATTGGTTAGCTCATTACCCTTAACCTTAATATTGTTAATGGTATACTGCGGACCTTCATACATTCTCATTTCAAGATCGATGGTATCGCCGTAAACCTTGGTTTGAACCGGATCCACATTGAAAGTAAGGTAACCATCATTCATATAAAGTGAGGATACATCATCTCCTCCAGGACTACTGGTAAGTTTTCTTTGAAGCTTTTTCTCACTGAACACCTCTCCTTTATTGATTGCCAGAATTGTCTCCAGAACTTTCGTAGAATATTTGGCATTCCCTGCCCAGGTTATATTCCCGAAATAATATTTAGGTCCCTCATGCAGGTCAATTTTGACACCAATAGTACTTTTGCCGGTGCGGTAAGTGGTGTCTTTGACAATTTCAGCATCCCGATAGCCCTTTTCATGCATCTTTGATATCAGGTTCAGCTTATCCTCATCATACTTATTCTGCAGAAATTTACCAGATCCAAACACCTTGTAAATGGCTTTTTCTTTAGTCTTCTTGAGATATTTTTTTAAAGTCTTGTTTTTAAAGTCTTTATTCCCGGTAAAAACTATTTCACTTATTTTAACCCGGTCGTTCTTTTCAACTGTAATGTCCAGAATCTTATTATTAGCTTCTGAAGTATCTTTTCTTTCGGCAATCAAAACATCCGTGAAGAGGTAACCTTTTTCAGTAAAATGTTTCTTGATAATATCAGTAGTTGTTTTCAATAAATTCTCATTGACGACTTTTCCGGTTTTATCGTTTAATTTTTCGCGCACATCTGCAATTTCGCCCTTTTTCAGCCCGATTAATTCGATCCTCGTTAAACGCGGGCGTTCCACTACTTCAATCTCAAAAAAGATCGAATCAGACCTGATTTCTGCAATGTTTAATTTTACATCATCAAATAATCCCTGAGCCCATAAATTTTTAACAGCATTGGAAGTAGCATCTCCCGGCACGGTTATCCTGTCGCCCTTGGTTAGTTTAGAAATAGTAATCAAAACATCCTTATCCAAAAATTCAGTACCCAGAATGGTAGTTCCACCAATAACAAAGTCTTTGGGATTCAGGTAGCTAAGTTCATCATTAGATGCAGCAGGCCTTGCAGGTGTTGGAGTTCCGGTTCTCCCAAACTGGGCCATTGCAGAAGTACCGGATATAAGCAGTAAAAACAGTATGAAAATGCGATTCATTTGGTGTATTAAAGGTGCTAAATTAAGCTAATAGCTTGTTAAAAAGTGTTAAAAGTGAAAATTAGTTCAACTGTTCACTTGTCATCCCGAATCGTCGCTCGCGTTTCTGATAATCTAATACGGCCTCAAATAGATCCTGCCGTCTGAAATCAGGCCATAATTTTGAAGTAAAGTACAATTCAGCATAAGCAATTTGCCATAAAAGATAATTGCTGATCCTGTGTTCCCCGCTGGTCCGGATCATCAGCTCCGGATCAGGAATGCCAGCCGTGTTCAAATGAGCGCCAAAAACATCCTCGGTAATATCCTCTGCCCTTAACTCACCATCCCTGACTTTTATAGCTATTCTTTTGGCTGCATCGGTAATTTCCCATCTTGAACTGTAGCTAAGTGCAAGAGTGAGTGTGCAATTTGTATTTAATGAGGTCTTCCTTATTGCTTCGGTTAATTGCTTGCGGCATTTTTCTGGCAGAGAAGATAAGTTTCCAATAGCATTTAAACGTACCCCATTATCCATTAAAGTTTTAGTTTCTTTACTTATAGTTGAAACAAGTAGTTCCATTAAAGCCATTACCTCAAGCTTTGGTCTGTTCCAGTTCTCGGTTGAAAATGCATAAAGTGTGAGATATTTGATACCCAGTTCAACTGCACCTTCTACCGTATCGCGAACGGCAACAACTCCATTCTGATGACCAAATACCCGCAGTTTTCCTTTTTCCTTTGCCCAACGGCCATTTCCATCCATAATCACTGCTACATGTTGTGGCAATTTATCCTTATCTATCTGTTCAATCAGGCTCATTTAATAAGTTTAACATTCAAAACCGGAACAATTTTTAATTACATGATATCCAATAAATATCCCGAAAAATTGTTCCAAAATTTCGCGATGCAAAGTTATGACTTAATTACGTTAATCTGCTACGAGAAATAAAACAGATTTTCATTTGTAATGAATTGTTTTTAATGGCCAAAAAGCTTAGAAGGTTGGACACTTAATCGGGATGAAGGTATAAGTAAGTCCAACACCCGCAAACATATACGTATCTCTTGGCCTGAAATCACCCCTTTGTGTTCCCGGTGTTCCAATCTGTGGATCTACGGTCGAGCGGTCAGCCAGTGCCTGAGTTAAAGAACTTGCCGGAGAAACAACATTAAAATCAATATATCTGCCACTGATATCATCCAGATAATCTGTAAAAGCAGTACGATAGCCCAGCTCAGCAATGATTGTCCATTTTCCGCTAATATTATATTTCACCCCTGCTCCATAAGGCACACTGATTGCACTTTTCTTGTAAGCAACATTCTCAGTCTGCAGCAGCCGGAGTTCAATTTCATCGCCATTATCATTAGTCAGAGGATTATAAGAAAAGGAGGCAATACCGGTAAATAAATAAGGACTCAACTTTCTGGTTGCATAACCAAAATCCGCACCAGCCATATATCTGAACAGGTTGAATTCTATCTGCATGGATAGCTCAGACACCGGGGAATGAAAATCAAGATTCCGCTCAATCTGATAGTTATTGGAAGAAGCCGCATCACTCGCCCGAACCTTGCCATACATATAATTCAGCTTTGCAGACCAGTAACCATCAAAATTTCGCTTGATCTGAACACCCAAAGCGGGATCTGTCAGTTTATATGCTTTAACAGGATTAATATCTCCCATATAACCCGCGCCTCCTAAAAAACCTCCAAATTCCCAGGTCTGAGCTGAGCTAATGAAGCTTCCGGAAAGCAATATAATGATGAGTACTAATCTACGCATGAATGCAGAATCTGTTCTTAATAATTTCTGGTATCAATTCCCCAGAGCAATTTATTCCTTAACGTAGATAAATAGTTTTCATTATTTAGTCTGATCAAATTGATTCCAAAACCAGCCTTCTTTACTTTAACTTTTATGGATGTATCGATAACCTCTGTTCGGGAATCACAGGTTAGAAGGTATTTTGAACTCCTGCCTTCGATTTCGAAAGAAAGAATATTGGTATCAGATAAGACTATTGGCCTAACATTCAGATTATGAGGAGAAATTGGGGTAACGACCATATTTCCGGAACCCGGGAATATAATCGGACCACCACAACTCAGGGAATAGGCTGTTGATCCGGTTGGTGTAGCTACGATAATACCATCTGCCCAATAGGAATTCAAAAAATCTCCATTGAGATAAGCATGCACAATCATCATTGCAGAGGTATCCCGTTTATGAATGGTTACATCATTCAAAGCAAAATTTTCATTGCCAAATAGCTTTAGTTCTGACTCTATACAAAGCTGAACCCGTTTATCCAGCGTAAAGTCCTTGTTAACCAGACTAATCATTGCATTTGCAATATCACTCTTATTGATGCTGGCTAAAAATCCTAAGCGCCCAAAGTTGATCCCTATAACAGGAATATTTGAATCACGAATCAGGGTTACAGTATCAAGCAGTGTACCATCACCTCCCAGGCTGATCATTACATCTACCTTAGCGTCAATCAAATCCTGAGAATTTCTAAAGATTTGAAACTTCCTGGGAAAAAATATTTTACCTGAGATGAAGTGATTATATTTATCATAGACAAAGGCTTCAACAGCATGTTCTGCGAGGCTGTCGAAAACCTGCTGAACATGTGGTAATACAGTATTATTGAATTGCCTGCCGTAAATTGCAATCTTCATGTTGTGCTTTTAGATATCGAGATAGTTCATTAGCTGATCATATCTGTCTGAAGTACCATCGTCTGATTTGGTATCATTAAAGGTAGCCTTGACATGATAATCATATCTAAGAAAAGAAGCTATAATAGAGGATAAATCTGTACGATTGAGTTTTAAAGTAATTTCAAGTTTAGTAGAATCTGGAAATGACTGAACGTAAGAGCTCAAAATTTGGGCATTATCTGATTCTACGATCTGTGAAATATGTGCAAGTGAATTATTCCTGTTCGTAATCTCAAGGATAATGATTCCTCCGGGCTCTTTCACTGATGTAATTGTGGCAACATATTCCATCATGGTATTTATGGAAATAAGTCCCTTATAGTTTTTATTAGAATCAAGAACAGGTACTACACTTAATTTCTGTTCATAAAACAAACGAATTACATCATAAATATGCTGTTCTTCGTATATAAAAGGATTGTGAAGAGCCAGGCTTAAACTTCCAACTGGAGCATTTGAATCCTGAACCTCAACCAGATCTTCATCCGAAACGAGCCCCAAAAATTGCTTGTCATTTACTATCGGAAGGTGATTCACACGAAACTCGGCCATCCTTTCATGCACTTTCTGAACGGTATCAGAAGTTCTTAAAGCTGGGATACTATCCGATATGAGTTCGTGTGCAAACATATAGTTCTGCTAGTATATACGATCTAAAAACCTTTTTAAATGTGCATTGAATTCAACAGGTCGTTCCATCATTGGGGCATGGCCACATAGATCGACCCAGTTCAATTCAGAATCGGGCAATAACTGATTAAATTCCACAGCTACTTCTGGGGGAGTTATTTTATCATCCTTGCCCCATATCAGGCAAACAGGAACTTTAATCTTATAAATGTCTTTTGACATATTGTGCCTGATTGCTGATTTGGCCATAGCAAGGATCTTAATCACCTTTATCCTATCATTTACTATCTGATACACCTCATCAACCAGTTCCTTTGTTGCTGTAGCAGGGTCATAAAAGGTAAATTCAACCTTTTCCTTTATGAAATCATAGCTTTCACGTCTGGGGAAAGACCCTCCGAAAGCATTTTCATATAAACCCGAACTACCGGTCAAAACCAAAGCTTTTACCTCATCCTGATGATTGAGGGTATAAATTAAGCCAACATGACCGCCCAGGGAATTACCCAGAACAGTTATATTTTTCAGTTTCTTGTATTTTACAAACTTATGGACGAATTTGGCAAGTGTCTTGACGCCAGTAGTTAACAATGGAAGATCATACAGGGGCAATAAGGGTATGATAACCCGGTATTCCTTTTTAAATTCTTCAACAACATCTGTCCAGTTACTCAGAGCACCCATTAAGCCATGAAGCAATAAGAGCACTTCTCCTTCTCCCTCTTCAATGTATTTAAAACCGTTTTCTTCTTTTATCTCGAACTCCATAGAATCTTTAAGTACATTTTTCTTTTTACCTGCTAAGGTATAAGTCTAAAAGTTAAATCAATATAAAAACTTATTTTATTAGAAAGAAAATAAGCCTTAATTATCAATTCAGCCCCGGATAATCTATTAATTAACCAAGAAGCTCCTTTACGAGCTCAGAAACAGTTTTGCCATCAGCCTTTCCAGCCAGATCCTTATTTACAATGCCCATTACTTTACCCATATCTTTCATACCTGAAGCACCGGTCTGAGCAATTACTGTTTTAATAAAAGCAGTAATGGCATCTTTGTCCATTTGCTTTGGCAGGTAGGCTTCTATGACCTGTAGTTCTTCCTGTTCTATCTGATAAAGATCCGGGCGATTTTGAGACTGGTAAATATCTGCAGACTCTTTACGTTGCTTTGCCAGTTTTTGCAGAACTTTAAGTTCCGCTTCTTCAGTTAGCACTTCCTGGGCACCCTTTTCAGTTTTGGCAACCAGTAATGCAGCTTTTATGGCCCTTAGTCCACGCAAACGGGTACTATCCTTACTCAACATGGCGGATTTAATATCCTGATCAATATTTTCTTGCAGAGGCATTTCCTGAAATGATTTTAATTTGGTTAGTGATTAATGCAAAACTACACAATCCTGATTAGTTGGAGGTAAATTTTACATTTATTCCGGAAACATGCCCTCGCCTATTCTTTTAAATGATGAGAAGTACTCGCCTGTGCTGTTGGCATCACGATCATATCGTTAATATTTACATGTGCAGGACGGGACACTGCAAACCAAATAGTTTCGGCAATATCCTGTGCATGCAGGGGCTCATAACCTTCGTATACCTTTTTAGCACGTTCCTTGTCACCATGGAAGCGGACCTGTGAAAATTCTGTATCCACTGCTCCCGGATGCACACCTGTTACTTTAATCTTATGAGGCAAAAGATCAATCCGCATTGCTTTATTCAGGGAATCAACTGCGTGCTTAGTTGCACAATACACATTTCCATTCAGATAGGTTTCCTTTCCGGCAATTGAACCAAGGTTGACTATGTGTCCTGATTTATGTTTGATCATCCAGTTAGAAACAACTTTGGTCACATATAATAAACCTTTGATATTGGTATCGATCATCACTTCCCAATCAGTTGTACTTCCGGCATTAATTGGATCCATACCCTGGGATAAACCGGCATTATTAATCAATACATCTACATTTTTCCAATCATCCGATAAAGTCTCCAGTTTTTCAACCTCCTCCTTATTTCTGACATCCATGGTCAGTGTATTTACCCGTATACCATATTCATTAACCAGATCCTGAGCCAGAGCGTCCAAACGCTCAGTCCGGCGACCGGTAATAATAAGGTCGTAATTTTGTTGGGCAAAGAGACGGGCACATGCTTCGCCGATTCCGGCAGTTGCACCGGTTATTAAAGCTATTTTTGACATAATTATTTGAAAACCCGAAATTAGGGAATTCTTAGGAAATGCTATTCAAAATACAGACTAAACTGAAAGTTGCGAATAAATAACTTATCAATTGGCGCAGTGTATGGGTTTTCAAGTCTGTCATCATCCCTGAGTACACTTTTCATTGATTGGGCGAACTTGATCTCAGGCGACATTTTGAAAAACTCAAAATAAAGGTCAAACCCGACTCCTGCTTCATACCAAACGGTATTTTTATTGTTTTTAAGATATTTTTCTGAAGGATTTAAACCTAGATCATCAGTTTTCTTTTTAGAAGTAATGTCAATCGAATATTTTGCCCCGGCTATCATATAAGCTCTGAAATTCCTCCTTCTGTCTGATTTCAGCTTTATTCCAAGAGGTAAATCCATTAGTGTTGCCTGAACCTTCTTTTCAACATTAAAAGTTGGGTCAGCAAATTCATAATTAACAATTCTATCAGCAAATACCATTCCTGGCGTAAAACGCAGATTCGCATTATCTCCGAGTCTGTAATCAGATACAAAGCCTAATCCAAATCCGGGAGTAACAGGAGATGAAAGACTTCTCATTTCACTATCAATCATTGGAAGTCCGTTAAACGAATCGGGAAATGGCCCCTTCCAGTCGGCCCGCTTTAATATTTTGAACTCTGAGGCAACATACTGAAAGGTAAAACCAAAATGCAATTGTTCTCCATCAACACCCCCACCCCAGCTCTCCTGTGCTGTTAATCTGTTTATCGAAAAAATAAAAAAAATACACAGAATGAGAGTTTTCTTCATTTGATACCGGTGTAAATGGAACAAATTCCAAACGTCAGCGGACGGTATTTCGTATTTTTGAATCCAACTTTTTGCATCAAAGTATCAAAACTCGCTCCATCAGGGAATGAAGCTACTGATTCAGGAAGATAGGTGTATGCACTGCTGTCTTTCGAAAAGATCCGCCCAATAGTTGGTGTGATGTATTTGAAATAGAAATTATATCCTTGTTTAACCGGAAATACCTTAGGTTTTGAAAACTCCAGGATTACAGCCTTTCCTCCGGGCTTTAACACCCGCAGCATATCGCTTAAGCCTTTTTCAAGATCCTCAAAATTACGGACACCGAAAGCCACAGTCACCGCATCAAAAGAGTCATTATCAAACAATAATTTTTCAGAGTCGCCCAGGCGAACCTCAAAAACATCCTGCATTTCCCGCTTTATAATTTTCTGATCAGCAATTCCAAGCATGCCAGCAGAGATATCCACCCCCACCACCTTGCGAGGTTTAAGGATTTTTATCGCCTCAAATGCAAAATCACCGGTACCAGTCGCAACATCCAATATGTATGAAGGTTTATCATTAAGCAATTCTTTAATCGCTTTTTTTCTCCAGATTCTGTCAATACCCATTGAGAGAAAATGGTTCAAAAAATCATAGGTACCTGATATATTATTAAACATGCTCGCTACCTGCTCTTTTTTGGTAGCATCTGAATCCTGATAAGGCCTTACTGTTTTTGACATACTGCGCAAAGATAATGGAATTAAGGAAGTGACTACAGCCAACATTAGTCCTTAAATCAAAATTTATCGAAATCATCGAAAATATGACGCTCTGCAGATTGAATTAAAATCAGGGGTTTTAAACATTGCAAGCAATGTCCTACCTTTGCGGAATGATCATTAAAAGCGCAGAATTTCAATGCAGTAATACCAGAACTGATAAATTACCGGCTCCAGAATTACCCGAATATGCCTTTATTGGTCGTTCAAACGTAGGTAAATCCTCGCTGATCAACATGCTTGTTCAGCGAAAAGGGCTTGCAAAAACCTCCCAAACTCCCGGTAAAACCCAGTTAATTAACCATTTTCTGATCAATGAAAACTGGCAGCTGGTCGATCTTCCGGGATATGGATATGCAAGAACTTCTAAAAGTAACCGGGGTGAATGGTCAAAATTCATCAGCTTCTATCTCCGGAACCGCGAAAATTTACAATGTGTATTTGTCCTGATTGACAGCCGTTTGGATCCGCAAAAGATTGATATTGAATTCTGCACCTGGCTTGGTGAAAATGGCCTGCCTTTCCAGCTAATTTTTACAAAAGCTGATAAGCAATCGAGTGTAAAGACCGATCAAAGTATAGCAAAATTCAGAAAAGCCCTTCTGGAAATTTTCGAGGAAGTGCCACAGCATTATATTACTTCGGCAGAAACACAGGAAGGTCGTGATGACTTATTGAATTTTATAAATGACCTGAATAAGAAATTTACCCGGTAATCTCCGACAAAGGAACAAAAAATCTTAAATTCTATTTTCAGAATCCGGCAAAAAAAACAGATACCCGAATGAACAAATATTTTTCCCTTGTATTATTTGCCCATACTGTTTTTGCAATGCCTTTTGCTATTATCGGCTTTTTTCTTGCCGTAACTACCACAACGCATGAATTTAACTGGCTGAAACTATTTCTGATGTTGCTCTGTATGATTTTTGCCCGTAACGCAGCAATGGCATTTAACCGCTACCTCGATCGGGATATTGATGCTCAGAATCCAAGAACTGCTATCAGGGATATACCTTCAGGGCGTATCAGCTCTAATGAAGCATTACTCTTTACTATCGCTAACAGCCTTTTATTTATCCTGACGACCCTGCTGATCAATAAACTTTGTTTTTACCTTTCTCCTGTTGCACTTGCAGTAGTTTTAGGCTATAGTTATACCAAAAGGTTCACTCCACTCTGCCACCTCATTTTAGGTCTAGGTCTTGCACTTGCACCAATCGGAGCCTATCTGGTGGTTACCGGCGAATTTGCGATGCTGCCAATTTATTTTTCACTGGCCGTTTTATGCTGGGTAAGTGGCTTTGATATAATTTATGCACTTCAGGATGAAGAATTTGACAGGCAAAATAATCTGAATTCTATTCCGGCCTGGCTTGGGAAAAAGAATGCCTTAAAAGTATCCTCTTTTTTGCATTTTCTGGCCGTTTTATTTGTGACTCTGCCCTATCTGCTTACAGGCCTCTCATGGTTTTACCTTTCAGGAGTCCTTTTCTTTATCCTGCTGCTCGTCTACCAGCATCAGTTAGTAAAGCCAGATGATCTGTCAAAAGTAGATCGTGCCTTTTTCACCACAAATGGAATTGCTTCAGTAGTATTTGCAGTATTTTTTTTACTGGATGCTTATCTGAGAAATCAATTATAAATTTTAATATGAAAACTGCCCCCTTCCAACCAGTATCGGCAGGGCAGGTTATATTAGCGTTAAAAACAATTATAACAAATGAAAGATCTTAAAATCTCAAAAAAACCAAGAACCTATATCCCGGCAGAACTAAATATAAAATGGGAAAATCTTGAACCAATATTTAATGAGCTAATTAACAGATCTTTAAACTCTGTTAATGACCTGGAGCAATGGCTTCGCGACAGAAGTGAAATTGAAGCAGCCCTGGAAGAAGATTTTGCCTGGAGATATATACGCATGACCTGCGATACCACAGATGAAAAATTATTGACTGACTTTCAATTTTTCGCAACAGAAATCGAACCGAAAATTGCGCCGCTCAACAATGAACTAAATAAAAAATTTATTCATAGTCCTTTTGCAGAACAATTGGATGAGGCCAAATACTATGTCTATGTTCGCGGAATAAAAAAGGCACTCGAACTCTTCCGGGAAGAAAATATACCCCTACTGACCCAAATACAGGTCGAACAGCAAAAATATCAGGGGATTACCGGATCGATGTCGGTTAAACTGGGTGGACAGGAATATACCCTTGAACAAGCTGCAGTATTCCTGAAAGATACCGACCGAAATATTAGGCAGGAGGCCTGGCAAGCCATCACAGCGCGAAGACTGGAAGACAAAGAAAAGCTGGATGAATTATTCAATTCATTATTAAAACTTCGTCATCAGGTTGCTTTGAATGCCGGCTTTGAAAACTTCAGGGACTATATGTTTCAGGCACTGGGCCGCTTTGACTATACCCCTACCGACTGCTATGACTTTCACAAAGCCATTCAGGAAGAAATTGTCCCTCTTTTAAAGCTGCAGGCCGAAAAGCGTCTCAAGGCACTGGCTTTAAATGAATTGAAGCCATGGGATATGGATGTCGACACTTCCGGAAAGCCGGCTTTGAAACCATTCAGCAATGGTGAGGAATTAATTGAAAAGTCTATTAAATGTTTCCGCGGACTAAGTCCATACATTGGCGAAAGGTTGGAAATAATGAAAGCAAATGGCTTTTTTGATGTCGACAGTCGCAAAGGTAAAGCTCCGGGTGGTTATAATTATCCCCTTGCTGAAAGTGGTGCCCCATTTATTTTCATGAACTCTGCCGGAACATTCCGAGACCTGACCACAATGGTTCATGAAGGCGGCCATGCTGTTCATACTTTTATTTCCGCTGGACTTGAATTAAATGACTTTAAACACCTTCCATCAGAGGTTGCCGAACTTGCTTCGATGAGTATGGAACTAATTTCTATGGATCATTGGGATAAATTCTTTGACAATTCTGAGGATTTGATTCGTGCAAAGAAGGACCAGTTGAAAGATGTCCTAAAAACACTCCCATGGGTTGCTGTAGTAGATCAGTTCCAGCACTGGATTTACACCAATCCAACTCATACCAGTGAAGAGCGGGCTGAGGCATGGACAAAAATATTTGAACCATTTGGAAATAATTTCGCCGACTGGTCTGAACATCTGCATGCTTTAGAAAACCTTTGGCAAAAACAACTACATATTTTTGAAGTCCCTTTCTACTATATTGAATATGGAATTGCTCAGCTTGGAGCTATTGCAGTCTGGAAAAACTACAAAAATGATCCTGAAAAAGGGCTATCCAACTATTTGGATGCATTAAAGCTTGGTTATACTAAAACGATCAAGGAAATCTACGAAACTGCCGGAATCGAATTTAACTTCACTGCTGCATATGTAAAAGAACTGGCAGATTTTGTACAAAAAGAATTGGATAAACTGGAGTAATTTTGAGAATTCTCAGCTTCTGATTTTTACGAGAGTTAAAAAATAAAAGAGTAGCACACTTTTTGTATCTCTTACAGTATGAAAAAATTAATCATACTGC
>CAZGCG010000078.1:0-11938 GCA_964524205.1 uncultured Sphingobacterium sp.
CTTCGCCAATAATAAACCCGGCAGGCAAAAGCAGGATTTTTTGAGGGATATTCATCATATAACCTTTCAGGAATGTGGTACCGAACTCATGTCATTTATTCTTGAAGCAGTTGAAATCAAACGACTGTGGCCAGCTTATAACCGATCCTTGAAAAGATTTGAATATGCATATGCTTTGTATTCTTTTGAGGATCAGAATGGTTACATGCGTCTGGTTATCGATAGAAAGAAGAAATTCTCAAAACCACATTATACCTTCAATGGAATAGCTGAAGGTTATAATCTAATCAAAAGCCTGATTTCCGGATTTAATCTCTGTCCGAAGCTTTGTTTTGTACAGCGAAATAATGATCCCTGCATCCCAATAGGAGAGGAGCTCTGCAAAGGAGCTTGCGAACAGCTTGAATCGGTCGATTTGTACAATGAAAGGGTAGTTATGGCCTTGAATAGCCTAAGTTCGGTGCTTCCGGGTTTTTTGCTGATTGACGAAGGCCGTACATTTGAGGAAAAAAGTTGTTTGTTGATTGAGAATGGTCAGTTTTTTGGGATGGGCTATATTGCTACTGATTTAGCTGAGGCTGATATCAGTTTAGTAAAAAAACATTTAACCCCTTATCCTGAGAATGACTACATCCGAAATATGATTTTGAATGCAGCACTCCGTTTCCCGCATAAAGTAAGAGATATTTATGTTAATTAAACTACACTGATTCCTGATTTTGGGACAGTTTAATTTCAAAATATCATTTATATCTGCATCAAAATGTATATAAACTTTATGGAACAATAATTGCCTTAAGGTTAATGTCTAAAAATGGGAGCATTTTTTTATATTTTATCCTTAACTTAAAGAAACTTAAATCAAAACACAATGAAAAAGCAAATCTACCTTTTACTAACTGCTATCCTTTTAGCATCAAGTTCAGTTATGGCAAATGATGTAAAGTCAAAGCCTGCATTAACAGAAAATCAGGTTGCCCGCGTCGCTGAAATCACCCGCAGAGTTGAAGAAATCAAAAACATGGATAAATCTGAACTAAGCCGTGTAGAGCGTAAGGCATTACGTAATGAACTTCTTGAGATGAAGAAAGAAGTTAAAGCAACTAGCGGTGGTGTTTATCTTTCTGTTGGTGCTATTATTATTATCCTTTTAGTATTGATACTGATTTTATAATCTGGTATTGATACAGATTCTATAAACCTATGAAAAACGAAAAAGCTGCTAATTAATATTAGCAGCTTTTTTATTTAATAAAATTGAATGCGAATTATTTGTATTTACACAAATAAGAGGTTTGAGATGAGGTACGAACTGTAAAAGATTGGTTTGCATCAATTTCAAATGCATCTCCTTTTCTAAAAATTTTCCAGTTGTTATTGCCGGGTAATTTAGCTTCAAGTTCACCCTCTATTATCAGCATGGTTTCATGCATGGATGTCCCAAATTCATATTCGCCACTTTCAATGACACCAACTGTTGACTTTCCTTCGGGAGACTGATACCCAAGAGATTTTACTGCACCTTCAAAATATTCGCTTACTGTTATCATAAAATATACTGTTTACCGCGAATTTAAAAAAAATATATTGTCTCCAGCTTTCATTAAATCAAATCGGATACAAACTAATGTTTTATAATTGAGATATGTTCAAACCATTTATCATAAGTTCCAATCTTAAAGCAATCATCGGCTTTCTCATAGTTTTTTCGCAATTTAGCAGTTGTAAATATCAAGGTAAATGAGGATACTGTATGCTATTCAGGGCACAGGGAATGGGCATTTAAGCAGGGCGATGGATATAATTCCATGTCTCATGAAGCATGCTGAGGTTCATATTCTTGTCAGTGGTATTCAGGGCGATCTTATCCTGCCTTATCAGCTTAGCTATAAAATGAGAGGGCTGAGTTTTATTTTTGGTAAGTCTGGAGGTGTTGATATCTGGAAGACATGTATAAAGTCAAATATCAGAAAGCTTGTAAAAGAGATTAACTCTCTTCCTGTCGAAGACTATGATCTTGTAATCAATGATTTTGAACCTGTTTCTGCCTGGGCATGTTATGCAAAGAATGTCCCTTGTATTGGTTTAAGTCATCAGTCTGCGGTACTTGCTGAAGAAGCGCCGAAAACAGATAATAATGACGTAGTGGGAAAGCTTATTCTAAAAAATTATGCCCCCAATACAGCTCAGTATGGCTTTCATTTCAAAGCTTATGCTGAAAATATTTTCACTCCGGTTATCAGAAAGCAGGTTAGGGATGAGGCGGTTCAGAATCAGGGGCATTATACGGTCTATTTACCTGCTTATGATGATCCTCGTTTGATCGCTACACTTACTAAATTTAAGAATGTGAATTGGGATGTGTTCTCAAAGCATAACCACAGGCCCTACAGAACTAAAAATGTTTCTGTTCAGCCAATTCATAATGAACGTTTTATCAGGAGTATGGCAAGTTCTGAAGGGATACTTTGTGGTGCCGGTTTTGAAACACCTGCCGAAGCATTATACATGAAAAAGAAGCTTTTGGTTGTTCCAATGAAAAATCAATATGAGCAGCAATTGAATGCAGCAGCTTTAAATCAGATGGGAGTTCCGGTAATCAGAAATTTAAATGAGCGGTTTGATATAGTGATCAATAACTGGATTGAATCCAACAGAATTATTGAAGTAGATTACCCTGACAGAACTCAGGAGATCATTGATCAGATCATTGAAAAACATTGCAGTATTGCTATGATCAGGGATATCCGTAAATCAGGTTGATACCGCTTTAAGATTCTTAATTAGAAATTACTCACTAAGCATTACATAAGCACCGGCAGGATCCTGTATCAAACAATAATAGCCCTCACCCATTTTTCGTTTATTACCTAATACTTTACCTCCAAGTTTTTTGCAGGTCTCAAGACTTTCATCCAGATTTTCTACCGAAATATACATCAGCCATTGTGCAGGTATGTCCTTATTTACTCCTCTGGCGTGGCATATACCAGCAACAACTTCAGCATCTCCCGTACTCTTGATTAAAAAATCGTCATATTCACCCATACTTAGACCTTCTTTTTCCCAGCCAGTAACCTGGCTATAAAAATCGCTGATTTGTACTGCGTTTTCGACTGTAAGATCATGCCACATAATCTTACCTGTTTTTTTCTTTGCCATAAATTTTACGATTAATCTTAACCAAAAAGTGTACTGCTGAGATATCTGTCTCCACGATCGCAGGCTATAAAAACAATCAGGCCTTCATCGAGTTCAGAGGCCAGTCTAATAGCTGCTGATGCGGCACCTCCACTGCTCATTCCTGCAAATATTCCTTCAACTTTTGCAAGCTTTCTGGCCATTTCTGTTGCCTCAGCTTCTGAAATATCCATGATGCGATCAACACGTTCAGGCTCAAAAATCTTAGGTAAGTATTCAACAGGCCAGCGGCGAATGCCTGGAATGGAAGAATCCTCAGTAGGCTGACAGCCAATAATTTGGATTTCCGGATCTTTTTCTTTGAGATACCTTGAGCAACCCATAATAGTTCCGGTTGTACCCATAGAACTGACAAAATGAGTGATTTTTTGTCCTGTATCATTCCAAAGCTCTGGTCCGGTACTTTTATAATGAGCAAGGGAATTGTCAGGATTTGCGAATTGATTAAGTAAAAAACTTTCGCCTCTTGCTGCTTTTTCTTCGGCATAATCGCGGCATAATTCTATCCCTTCGAGCAAGGTTACTTTGGCTCCGAAGGCTTCCATCGTTAAAGTACGCTCACGGGTCGAATTGGATGGCATAACAAGCTCAATTTCAAGATCGTACAAGCGTGCAATCATCGCCAGGGCTATGCCCGTATTTCCGCTTGTAGCTTCAATTAAGCGGGATCCTTTACTTATATCTCCACGCTCCAATGCACTTCTGATCATATTCAGTGCTGCACGGTCCTTTACACTTCCTCCAGGGTTATTGCCCTCAAGTTTCGCATAGATCTGAACTTTTGGATTTGGATTCAGTTTTTTAATTTCAACCAATGGCGTATTTCCGACCAGATCAATTATTCCTGCCATTTTATTATTTTTTATTACTTTTTTCGCTGGATATGACTACCTCAGAAGTATTGTATACTGATGAACCCGGAGGTATACTTTTAGTTAGCCAAACATTTCCACCGATTATACTATCATGGCCAATAACGGTTTCACCTCCTAAGATCGTTGCACCCGAGTAAACTACCACCCGGTCTTCAATTGTTGGATGTCTTTTCGTATTGGCCATACTCTTATGCACACTCAATGCCCCCAGGGTTACTCCCTGATACATTTTTACGTGTTTCCCAATTTTACACGTTTCTCCAATAACAATACCTGTTCCATGGTCAATATGGAAGTATTCACCGATTTGCGCAGCAGGATGAATGTCAATTCCTGTTTTTGAATGGGCATACTCAGTGAAAATTCTCGGTAATAATGGTATACCCAGACTGTATAATGCATGTGCAAGTCTGTAGAAGGAGATAGCATAAAAACCGGGATATGCCCGGATTACCTCAAACTCGCTTTTGGCTGCCGGATCTCCATCAAAAATAGCTTTAATGTCAGTGTTTAACACCCGGAATAATTCAGGTACCTGTGCAAAAAAGTCTTTGGCCAGCTTGGAATTATCACAATGAACACAGGCTTTTGTAGCTTCCATCATATGACAAAGTTCTGACTCCAGCCTATGAAATTCCTGCTTTAATTCATCAACTGAGCTTAGCGTTCGTTTGGATTGCTCAGGATAAAGCAGTCTGAAAAGTTCCAGAGCCCATCTTGAAATCTCCTTGTTCGAAGGAACGGCATCTGCATCTTGTTGTTTTTTGAAAATATGATTGAAAAAATCCTCGTTCATCTTTATTTTAAAGCCAGTATTCTTCGATGGTTTATAATGCAAGTTTAACTAAAAGATTGTTGCTGGTTTGTAAAAAACACAGCACATTTTAATTCTTAAATACTGCTATCAATTTCAATATCATATTTGTCTAACAGTCCTGAAATTTCCAATATTGAAAATTTCGCTTTTTTGATCCTGTTGTTTTCCGGATCAATGGAATAATTGAAGGAAGTCCGAAAATCTGCTTTTTCAAGAATAGTGTTCTCAAATATAGCTCCGGCCAAATCGCAATTCTGGAAAACAGAGCCTGAAAGATCACATTCAGTAAAATCTGCCTCTTTCAGATTGGAGTTTTTAAAACTCGTTTTTTTGATCTTTGTCTTGTAAAAAGAAGAGTGGCTTAGCTGACAATCCTCAAATGAAAATGCGAGACCAAACTCATTGCAATTTTCAAAATGGAGTCCTAACATTTTACATTCTTTAAAAATTATATCCCGAAATGCTGTCCTTTCCAGTTTGACCATACTCAAATTACAAGCGATAAATTCAACCTCAGTAAATTTTATCTCAGAGAGGTTAATATTTGAAAAGTCGCATTGCCTGAACACACAATTTTCATACTCCCCCTGTTCGAAGGGGATCTCATTGAATTTGACTCTTTCAAATGTTTTATCTACGATGTAATTCATTATTATACGCTTTCGTCTTCACATTAACGTGTTAACTGGTGTAAACTGAAGACCTCAGCAGGACTGCTGACACCTTCGGTATTTAATACCTCAAGTATCTTTTTAAACGGCTCAGAATTGCCTGCAATATTCGAAAAATAAACAATAGATGTTTTTTGTGAAGGAATGTTAATTGAATAAGTGCTGAAACCGCAGGTGCTGCCTGAATGGAATAGTGCAGGAATACCTTTATCAAAGTAAAACCAGCCTGGGCCATAAAAACTGCCCGTTACCTCTTTTATTGAAATATTAAGCCGCGACAATACAGAAGGCATATTGATAAGGCTGTTATTCCAAATTCCATGAGTCCATTTTTTATAATCGTTTAATGAGCAGTAAACACCGCCATCACCTTTGATTGAGCTGGTGGAACTCTGGTCATTTGCATAAAGCTTTTTGTCTTTATCCCGGGCGAAACCCATCGAGCGATTAGGTATCTTTACTTCAGACTCATAAACCAGAGAGTTTTTCATTTTAAGGGGCTTGAAAACTCTTTCCTTCATAAACTCAGGAAAGGCCTGGCCTGATACGCGCTCTACGATGAGGGCCAGCAATGCATATGCAGAATTGCTGTACCTGAACTCTGTACCCGGACTGAAATAAGTTTTATGCTGTGCTTTTAAGATGTTTAATACATCGATATCTAATAGCTGTTTGCTGCTATTACTGTCCATAATTTCTTCATAATCAAGTATTCCGGATGTATGGGTAATTAAATGCCTTAAAAGAATTGTATGGCTTAATCCCTCAGGCAATTCCGGAAAGAATTTGGAAATAGGGTCATCGAACGAAAGTTTCTGATCCTTTTCCAGTAAGAGTATGCACATCGCTGTAAATTGTTTGGATACGGACGCGAGCCTGAAATTGGTTTTTGAATCAATACTTTTTTTACGATCAGTATCCGCCAAACCAAAACCCTTATTATAAATTGTCTTCCCGTTGGTTTCAATATACAATGCAATTCCGGGTTCCCCAAGCTGAATACTGTTATTGATTACCGAATCCAGACGTTTTTCCAGTTGTGCAAATGCAGAATGACTGATCATAAGGAAGCAGATCGCTGCCAGGTATTTCATATTATGCTTAATTATATCTCCCGACAATTTAAATAAATAATTCAGAAGGCTGAATGTCTGTGAAAATTTGATGATAAATTTTCAGGGCTGGATCAATTTGAGTAATTTTTCCAGGTCTTCAGGAGTATCTATAGCCTGGCTTTCCTGATCAGTGATGGCCGCATGAATCCTGTATCCGTTTTCTATCCATCGTAGTTGTTCCAGAGCCTCGGCAGTTTCGAGGGCTGATAAAGGTAGTTTAGTGAGATCCTTTAAGGTCTCAGTTCTGAATCCGTAAATTCCAATGTGTTTAAAAAAGGTATAATACTCTATCCAGGTCTCTCTTACCTTACCTCTTAAAAATGGAATTGCAGTTCTGCTAAAAAGTACCGCCTCATTGTTTTTATTGAGGATTACTTTGGGAGTATTCTCATTAAAAAGTTCCTCATTTGTGCTGATTTTCTTAACCAGTGTTGCAATAGATGTCTGTGGATCTTCAAAGCATTTACATAAAAGATCGATTTGATTAGGATCGATCATGGGCTCATCACCCTGAATGTTAATGAGGATATCAAATTCAGGGGAGTTATTTGCAACTTCGGCACAGCGGTCGGTACCGCTCTGGTGTTTATTGGAGGTCATAATAACATTTCCCCCGAATAAACTCACATGATCTGCAATGCGCTGATCATCAGTGGCTACAATTACTTTGCTAAGTGAAGACGATTTTAAACATTGCCCATAGACGCGCTCTATCATAGTTTTACCTGCAATATCGATCAATGGCTTTCCTGGAAAGCGGCTGGATTCGTAACGGGCAGGGATGACTCCGAGTATCCTCATTGGACAGAATATTATTTGCTACGAATTAAAACAACCCGTTTATTTCCCTCTCAATGCTGTTAATAACAAAGCCAAGATCCTCTGGTTTATTGGCGAAATCCAGTTTGTCCTTGTCCAGAATCAGTAATTTACCCTGAGTATAGGAGTCGATCCACTTTTTGTATTTCTCATTTAATTTTGAGAGATAATCAAGCCTGATCCCTGCCTCATATTCCCTGCCTCTTCGCTGAATATTATTTACCAGAGTTGGTACAGATGCTTTCAGGTAAATCAGAAGATCTGGTGGTTTTATGAAAGAGGTGATATTATCAAATATCGCCCGGTAGTTTTCATAATCCCGGGAGGTCATTAAACCCATATCATGCAGGTTTTCTGCAAAAATATAGGCATCTTCATAAATAGTACGATCCTGTATGATGTTGCGGTTTTCAGTTTGAAGTTCCAGAATTTGCTGAAAACGGCTATTCAAAAAATAGATCTGGAGGTTAAAGCTCCAGCGTTTCATATCACTGTAAAAATCTTCCAGATAGGGGTTATTCTCAACAGCTTCAAACTGCGCTTCATAACTCAAGTGTTTGGCAAGTAATTCTGTCAGAGTAGTTTTACCTGCTCCGATATTTCCAACGATAGCTATGTGCATGATAATTATGGTAAGTGCAAAGCGATGGCCGCAAAGCGTGTCTTAAAATACAAATTGTTTTTTTTAATCAAGCTAAATTTAGAAACTTTTAAATCCAATGATCTGGCGCACCTCTCTGATTGTTTTAGAAGCACTTTCGCGGGCTTTTATTGCTCCAAAACGGGCAACCTCCCTTAAATAGGTCTCGTCACGGGCAATTTCATTGATTTTCGCACGGATTGGTGCTGTAGAAAGAATCATATCCTCAGCTAACTGCTTCTTGAAATCACCATACCTTATTGCACACTGATTGTAAAGGGAATCAAAATGATCATAAGTGTCGGCAGAAGAAACGATTTTCATCAGGTCGAACAGGTTTTGAATAGCCTCGGGCTTTTGCTGATTTTCTTCGGTCGGACCCCCATCACTAACGGCCCGCATTACTTTTTTACGAATTACTTCAGGTTCATCGGATAAATAAACAGCATTTCCTTCTCCTTCAGATTTGCCCATTTTCCCCTTGCCATCAAGACCCGGAACTTTAACGAGTTTCTCAGTAAAATTAAATGCAAACGGCTCAGGGAAATACTCTGTTTTGTATAATCTGTTGAAACGATTTCCGAAAGTCCTTGACATTTCCAGGTGCTGTTCCTGGTCTTTTCCTACAGGAACCTTGGTCGCCTTATGGATTAGAATATCTGCAGCCATGAGTACAGGATAGGTCAGTAATCCTGCATTAACGTTATCGGGATGAGCGCGAACTTTATCTTTAAAGGAGGTACTTCTTTCGAGTTCGCCTAAATAGGCATTCATATTCAGATAAAGGTATAGCTCTGCAATTTCAGGTACGTCTGATTGAACATAAATAGTTGCTTTTTCAGGGTCAATTCCAGCAGCAAGGTACTCAACAAGTACCTGTTTCACATTACCGTGCAAATCTTCAGGCGTAGGATGAGTAGTCAGTGAATGATAATCAGCTATAAAAAAATAGCAATTATATTCATTCTGCATCTGTACAAAGTTCTTTACAGCGCCATAGAAATTCCCTAAATGCAGTTTACCGGTACTGCGGATACCACTTACAACAGTTTCCATAAGCCGCGAAATTAAGGATTTTTTCTGAACTAAGGCTGAACGGGTTCAAAACCAGGCCTGCTCTGAAAACATCAATGTAATTTTCTATTTTTGAGGGAATGAAAAGGCTGTTTAAAAGTATTCATCTTTATTATTTTCAGATTTCACTTGCACTGATCTTTTCTAGTCTTTATCCGGCAATATTCTTCTTTTCGCGCAAGCCGGTGAAGTTTCATGCAATGAATAGGTTGAGATGGTATTTTAGTTATCTCAGTTCATTATTTTCCGGATTTATATTCCGATATACATTTGAAGAAAAAATTGACTGGTCAAAAAATTACATTATCTGTGCTAATCATACCTCAAATCTTGATATAACAGCCATGATTCTTCTTGCCAAACGAAATTATGTATTTATGGGTAAAGAAGAGCTGCTGAAGAACTTTATTACGGGGATTTACTTCCGGACAATTGATATTCCATTGAAGCGGGATAGTATGATGTCGGCTTTCAGAGCTTTTAAAAAGGCTGGTGAAAACTTAAAGGAAGGGAAACATCTGGTGATTTTTCCGGAAGGAATGATCAGCGAATCTTATCCTCCAGTATTACAGCCTTTCAAAAATGGTCCTTTCAAACTGGCTATTGAAAATGGGGTCTCGATTTTGCCTGTTACCATACGAAATAACTGGAATTTGATGTGGGATGATGGCAAACAGCATGGAAGTACCCCGGGTATTTGCGATATTTGCGTTCATGCCCCAATCAATACAATTGAAATGGCAGAAACAGATGCTGAAGCTTTGAAGGATAGAGTTTATAACATAATAAATGATACTCTGATTATTCATGGAAATTCAAAACCAGTATGAAAGCGATTGATATAATCAATTTCTAAAAATTTATAGAAGAAATGAAAATAGACCTGGAAATGATTGATAAGGTAGCCCATCTTGCAAGGCTTGAAGTGCAGGAGGATGAAAAGCAGGGCTTGTTAGATGACATGAATAAAATTCTGACATTCATGGACAAACTGAATGAGGTTGATACCGAAGGTGTTGATCCTCTGGTTTATATGAGTGATGAGGTGAATGTTTTACGCGAAGACCTGGTAAAGCATGAGATAAGCAGGGAGGAAGCCTTGAAAAATGCCCCAAAACAGGATGGGAAATTCTTTAGAGTAGCAAAAGTGATTAATAAACCCTAATTTAAACAAAGCTGTAACAATTGCTTTATACCGGTAGTCTAAAAAGAAAAACATGGCCAAAGATCCTCTTATTACCCTTTTAGATATCGGCAGGAAATATGTCATCGGTGCAGAAACTATTCATGCCCTCAAATCAGTAAGTCTAACCATTGAAAAGGGTGAATTCGTTGCCCTGATGGGACCTTCAGGCTCTGGTAAATCAACTTTAATGAATATCCTGGGTTGTCTTGATACTCCAACCAAGGGTACCTATATATTAAATGGAAATCAGGTAAGTGAGATGAGTGACAGTGAACTTGCTGAGATAAGAAATAAAGAGATTGGCTTTGTATTCCAAACTTTTAACTTACTGCCCCGTTCATCTTCTCTTGAGAATGTCGCCCTGCCATTGGTTTACGCAGGAGTAGGTCGTGCACAGCGGGAAGATCGCGCTCAAAAGACTTTGGAAAGTGTGGGTTTGGGTAACAGGGTACATCATAAACCAAATGAGCTTTCTGGTGGGCAGCGTCAGCGGGTAGCAGTTGCACGCGCACTGGTAAATAACCCTTCTATTATTCTGGCCGATGAGCCAACGGGCAACCTTGATACCAAAACATCTGTCGAGATTATGGGCTTATTGGAAGAGATTCATTCCAAAGGAAATACAATTATACTTGTAACTCATGAGGAGGATATCGCGCAGCATGCCCACAGAATTGTTCGTATGCGCGATGGATTGATAGAGAATGACTATTTAAATCCAAATGTTAAATCGGTATCTCCGCGCCTGGCTGATATGAAGAACAAAGGTTCGGATTTTGAGAATATACAGTAGGTTTGGAAGTTATAGGTTTTAAGTTTTAAGTTATAAGTTTTAAGACTTACCCGGATTGTTTTCAATCTATTTAATACCTCAGAAATTCTTGCAAGGATAATTCTTAATATAGCTTTCTTGTGACTAAATAGTACTTTAACTTAGTCCCGTCAATTATAATTGAATTCAGATGAAAATTTATACAAAAACAGGGGATGAGGGACTAACTTCATTGATTGGTGGCACCCGTGTTCCAAAATATGACCTGAGGATTGAGAGCTATGGCACTGTTGATGAACTTAATTCATACATTGGTATGATCAGAGATCATGATATTAATTCTGCTCATAAGGACATATTGAAGGAAATTCAGGACAGATTGTTTACAATAGGTGCATCTCTTGCTTCAGATCCTGAAAAATCAAAGATGAAGATTCCCGATTTGCATTTATCAGATATCAGCTTACTGGAGAAAGAGATGGATGAGATGAATGCTGTACTTCCCGATCTTAAGCATTTTATTTTACCGGGAGGAAGTCAGGCAGTTTCATTTTGCCATATTTCGAGATGTGTATGCAGACGGGCAGAGCGGATAATCGTGCACCTGAAGTCTGAAAGCTTTGTTGATGATAAGGTGGTGATATACCTTAACAGACTGAGTGATTATCTTTTTGTGCTTGCAAGAAAATTGTGTTTAGACATCAAAGTGCCTGAAAATCAATGGCTTCCAAGAGTATAGATAACATGTTGGAAAATAATTAATATTCT
>CAZGCG010000079.1:0-11869 GCA_964524205.1 uncultured Sphingobacterium sp.
AGTAAATGATGGTGAAAGCAATATTCGATATCGCGAGCTGGAAAAAAAGGTAGAAGAGGAGCTCGAAGAGTTGCCGAGTCGTTGCAGGGAGATTTTCACTCTGAGCCGTATGGAGCAGTTAACGAATGATGAAATAGCCACAAGGCTTGATATATCGAAGCGCACTGTGGAGAATCAGTTAACCTATGCTTTGCGACATTTAAGGTTATCTATCAGGCATTTTATGATCTTTCTTTTTGTTCTGCCCTTATAATTTTAGCCAAATATGGCTTGAATCAATGACTTTGTCTGCCATTGTTAACTACAACCGGATCTGAAATCCCATTCAGATTATACACAATTTTACCAGCCCTGATTGTAAGTTCACATTCAAGTTTTTTACTGGCATTGATTTTATATCCGGTATAATCGAAGAAGCCAAATTTTCCTTCTCTCATATTAAAAACAGAAAGATCAGCAATTGAGCCAACAGAAAGTGTTCCAAGATCATCCCTCTTAATTTCTTTAGCAGGGTTTAAGGTAGTGGCTTTTATAACAGCCTGCAGATCCATCCCCATTGCCAGAAATCTCGACATCACAGTTAACAGATCTTTCATAGCTCCATTGATAGCCCCTTTATTCATATCTGTGCTAATGGAATTTGGATAGAATCCCTGTTCTAAAGCCGGAATAGCCTGCGAGTAGGCAAAACTGATACCGCCAAAACCCACATCAAATACAATTCCTCTTTTTTGAGCTTCAAATACAAATGGTTTTACTTTTTTAGTTTTCGGATCAACTATAGACTCCCTTGAATCACCAAGTTCTGCAAAGCAATGGGTGAAAATATCACCCGGGCGGAGATGCTTGAAAAATAGTTCTTCAATTGAATGTGCTGGTCTCGTTCCTCCGAAATCAACCATTACCGGAATATTTCCTGCAAGTTTGCCTGCTTCAACAGCCCGGTCAACCGGGATCCATTCTGGTCCGTTATAATGCGATGTCTTAATTCCTACGATATGATCTTTATATCTGCGGGCAACAATTGAGGTCAGTTTTGCATCCATATCCGCGAGGTTTTGCTCATATGCCCCTCCTCTATAACCTTCACCTACAATATTCAGCCATGCCAGAACACGGGTTTCCGATTGATCTATTACTTCTTCTTTAAATCTCTCAAATGACTTCCATCCCGAACTTCCGGCATCAACTGTAGTTGTTATCCCGCTTCGGAATGTGAAGCCATCCGCAACCGGGTCACCAGGTCTCATGCTGTGAAAATTATGGGAATGTATATCAACCAGTCCCGGAGTAACATATAAACCGGACGCATTTACTATCTGCTTTGCTGTTTTTGGGTCGATATTCTTTGCAACAAGGACTATCTTATCTCCATTTATGGCAATATCCATTGGCTCATTGATATTGTTTTTTGGATCAATTACATGACCGCCCTTTACCAGTATGCTGTAGTTCTGTGCCTGGCTTGAGAAAGCAAGTATGCTTAAAAAGATGAAAATAATCCGGGACATCCTGTTCATTTTTTTATAATCGGGTACTCATTTATCGTTTAACCATAAAACTGATTGTTGAATCGTCCTGACTTATCTGGGCAGACTTATCTTCCAGATATTACCACCAGCAGCTCCATATTCTATAACAAATACATTGTTTTTTATCATAACTGCATCAGTAGCTCCATTAAAACCCTCTACTATGCGCTTTGTTTTTACAAAATAATTATCAGTGGCTTTATCATACGACAGATCCAGGTGCAGTAAATCAGCACCCTGATCCGTAAACGGTTTCATCAGTGCAGATCTTGCCCCCAGTGAATAACGGATAGTAAAACCATCGCCTCTCAGATCTTTGGATAAGTTCTTCTTACTGTCAAAAAATAGTGCAAGTGGTGAACTGTGCGGCGTAAAGGTGCTTACTGTTACACCAGTAAGGTCGCCATCCAGTATTTTCCCGGAATGTCCACGATATTCATTGGCATCGGGGCCCAGGTTTTGTACTCCGGGAGAGAACTTTACTCCTGCCGGTATTTTTGGAAAATCAGGATCGTTTCTAAAGTATCTCACAGCCCATGCATGTGCACTTCTGGGAATGAACGGATCGGTGTCCGGATTTGGCTGCCAATCGGGATATTGCTGAGGATTTTCGATTCCACCAACTACCCATGGAAATCCATAGTGATGACCTTGTCTGATCCAGAACATATCTTCATTATGATCATAATCAGACGAATTTGATACACCGAATAAATTCCCCGCGCCATCAAAAGCAAGATCATAGGCATTGCGAATGCCGTCAGCAAAAATATAACCATCAGCTTTCAATTTTACTTCATCATCAGGAAGTAACAGATCTTTCGAATCAATCGGGAATCTGAAAACCTTTGAAGTTAAAGCACCATTACGGGCATTAGGCCATGCACCATTGTTGTCCTGTACTTCGCCATGGTCGGTACGTGCACCGCTGTTAACAAAGATGTATTTTCCATCCGGACTTATTTCAAGCGCATTCCATCCATGGTCAAACACGGTGCGGTTGGTGCCATACTCAACCGTATTAAATACCACAGACATTACTGGCTTTTCATTTGGTTTCAGATCATAGCGAACCATCCGGCCTTTGTTTCCAAGGCCATTATTCACCTTGGTGTTGCCAGTAAGGAACAAGGTGTTTTTATAAATTGCTGCACCCTGCAGACGCGGAATGCCATGGTCCTCAACAGAGAGGATTTTTTCTGCGAGAGGATTTTCATCCTGTATATTTTTTATTCTGTACACTTCCCCATCATAACAGGTAAAGAACACTTCCTTTGTGGTTTCGTCATATAAGATGCGTACACTTTTAGGTGCTACAGCCATGACATGATCAACCTTAATATCGGGTCTTAAAGCTACCGGAGGTACAAGCGCTTTTGGAGGCCTCATATTCTGAGCATTTAAAATTGCTGCAGAAAGTAAGAGTACGGTAAAGAGTATTTTGCTGGAGAATGTGTATTTATTTATCATTTATTTTCTTCTGATCTAAAATCATAAAATGAGCAATTTCTTATTATTTAGATGGCAATGCAAAAGTTACCATATAACCGGCAGGGTTTTCAGAATCCCCGCCAACAGAAATTGCTACATATTGTTTGCCCTTACTCCAGTATGTTGAAGGATTCGCATTTGCAATTCCGGGCAAAGTGGTTTCCCAAATTTTTTCCCCTGTTTTTTGATCAAAGGCCCTGAATTTTCTGTCGCGGGTGCTGCCAATAAAGAGTAAGCCACCTTTAGTTAATAATGGACCAGCCGAACCGCTTGCTCCGGTTTCTGGTGCTCCGGGCAGCTGCCCTTCAGGCTGATTCCCCAGGGTAATTGACCATTCAAATTCGCCGGTATTCAAATTAATTGCATGTAATTGACCCCATGGAGGTTTGATTCCCGGACGACGCTGATTATCTAAGAATTGACCATAGGCAGTTAAATTCAGGTATTTATCCTCTTTTGGAGTGCTGATGCCTGATTTATTAGCCATTTCATTCTCCTGAATTTCTTTTAAGAAGCTTTGTTCTCTGGAAGGGCGCGTTGTAGAAGACTCTTTATCAAAGAGATAGGAAATAATTGCTTCTTCTTTGCCGGCAATTACACTCGCGAAAGATGGCATTTTACCTCCTCCGCGTTTGATCTTATTCAATGCATCTTCACGACTCAATCTGGTTTCTATCGCTAAAAGAGAAGGGTTTCCGGATTCATCTCCGTTTTTATCTGCCATATGACAGCTGATACAATAGGTTGAATAAAGTGCTTTGCCCTGGTTAAAGACAGAAAGGTTAGATGTTTCATTCTCCACTACTTTTTTCATTGTAGCAATCTCAGGAGAATCATTCGACTTGACATAAATTATTCCTTTGATGGGATCGACTGTACCGCCTCCCCAACTTGAGCCTCCACGGCTGCCCGGCAGCATGAAAGTTCCCTGAATAGAAGGGGGAGTAAATGGGCCTTCATATCTGAAAGCATTGAAGCGCATCATTAAGCTGTCATGTGAACCCTTAGAATAATTGCTTATATCATCTTTGGTAACGAATTGCCGGGCATAGGGTGCCGGTTTTGTTGGAATAGGTTGTGTTGGCCATGCCTCCTCACCCGGAATATCGGATGCAGGAACCGGTTTTTCCTCGATAGGGAATAAGGGTTCTCCGGTATCGCGGTTAAAGGTGTAAATGTAGCCCAGTTTTGAAGTTTGAGCGACTGCATCAATTTTTTTGCCTTGATGTACTACTGTGATCAGGTTGGGAGGGGCTGGCAAATCATAGTCCCAGAGATCATGATGAACAGTTTGAAAATGCCACCTGTATTTACCTGTGGCGGCATCCAGCGCCACTACAGAATTTCCGAAAAGATTCATTCCAAGCCGGTCTTTACCATAATAATCATAGGTAGGTGATCCGGTTGCAAAGAATACCATTCCCCGTTTCTGATCCAGACTCATTCCTCCCCAGTTATTGGCACCACCTACATATTTCCAGGCATCTTTTGGCCAGGTATCATAACCAAATTCTCCCGGCTGTGGGACGGTATGGAATGTCCATTCCAGTTTTCCGGATTTGATATCATAGGCACGGACATGGCCGGGTTCGGCACCATATAATTCGGATACCTCATTTCCAATGATCAAAAGGTTTCGGAATACTATTCCCGGACTTGTTGGTATCACTGATATTTTAGCAGGATCGCCACGCATACCTACATTCATGCTGACCCAGCCATTGTTTCCGAATGAAGGGATGGGTAAGCCGGTCTGCGCGTTTAAAGCAAAGAGTTTATCACCTGCTGTTAGCAGAATTCTTTTATCAGCACCTTCTTCCCAATAAGTAACCCCTCTGCCGATACCACCTCCGGCTTCTCCGTTGAATGGATCGAATGCCCAGATTTGTTTGCCTGTAGTTGCATCCAGTGCATAAGCTCTGTGCCTTGCAGACAAGGTGTACATCACACCATCAATAATGATCGGGTTACTTTCACTGTTACCGCCCCGCGATCCGGCAGGAGCATCACTGAATTTATGTGTCCAGGCAAGCTTTAGATTCTGGACATTATCAGTATTGATTTCATTTAGTACAGAATAGCCTGTACCTTCAGCATCAGCCTTGTAAACTGACCAGGTACGTTCAAGATTTACTTTTTTGGGGTTTTGATATATTTTACAACCTGTGTAAATACTTATTGATACGATTGAAAGTAACAATAAAAGTCTTTTTCCAGAGTCAAATTCAGTCATAATTATAGTTTAATTGTTAATTGTTAGGCCAGTCAGTTCTCATGGTTCCGGAACTGACAAATAAAAATAGCATTTGATTTCTTCTAATCCATCAAGCTAATTAAATGGTGTATAATTTTTACAATTCCAGATTAAGCGAAGATCAATTTTGTCTTCAAAACATCTTTGGGAATCAGCAAGTTTAGTTGTATTTCTTTTGCCAGGGGAATGCATAGGAAGGCTTATTTTTGAAACGTTGTACGCCTGCTATCAAATGAATTGAGCTGGCAGGAGGAAGCTCAACAACAAAATAAGGCTTGTTTACTTCTATCTGTTGCTGCCCATCAGTAATTTTTGTAAAAGAATGTTCTCCAAATGCACCTGCCTGAACAATTAATTTCCGGCTTTCAGCAGGGTTTAAATTCACAAGTTGTATGCCGGTTTCATCTGCTTTCAGCAAATCAACCAAAGCTGACACATCCTTAGGTAGTCCGGGCCTCTGTAAATCAGCATCGAAATATCTCACTGTTGCCCGAAGTAAACCACCGTTATAAATGGTTTGAGGTGTTCCCATAGTAGTTTGAACGAGCCCTTTAGTAATAACCGGATTATTTGGATACAGATCATCTTTTTGAATGCTGTAAATGTTCCGGGGATCATTTTGCATGAAATTCATTCTCTTCAATACCTCCTGATAATCAGCTTTTAAGACTTCCAAAGGCCAATCCGGATTTTTACCTGCATAGTACATTAATCGGGCATGTTCAGTAATTCCAAAGGTTCTGTCGCCCGAAATTACTTCCCTGTTCCAGTCAAATGATTCAGCTTTTTTCCAGGCAATAGTATCAAGCTCGGCAAGGGTATTTTGGCCCCAGATTCCTTCATCCCAAAGTGGATGAAACTTATTGCCTTTCATTAATACTTCAATTTTTTTCCAATCTTCAGGATCCATGGAGGCATGCCAGAGGTGGGCCAAATCCTGAATCATCATTGGGCGATAACTGTACCAGCCTTCTTTTTTATAACGGTATGGAACAAGCATCTGACCTTCTTTGGTATAACTTGCTCTTCCCATAATGCTGTTAATTTGTGAGCGCAATAAATCAAGGTATTTCTCATCTCCAGTAAGCAGGTAGGCACATTCGCTGGCGACAGAAAGTGCTGAAAATTGCATTAAAACACCGTACCTTCCATACCAACCGTAGAGGCCACCCCACCATTGTCCGTTTCTGTACTCGCCAATCTTACCACTTTGTCCTATATTATCCGGAAGAAGACCGCCATTTTCTGCGATTCTTTTCATCCATGCATCAACATAGTCCAGAACCCATTTTTTATATTTTTCATCACCTGTATAGAGATATGCATTCGTAATCAGACCGGTAGCAAGCAGGTTTACGGGAACATCAGTACGGGTAATAATTTGATCGTATAAGTCCTGAATTTGTTTTTGTCTTTCCGGTTTATCATGCCAATTAGGCTCTAAATTTTTAATTATTGGAAAAAGGGAGGTGTGACCGTATCGAAGGTTGTAAACTGCACTGGAAGTGCTTGCTGCTCCCTGGCTGCCAGTAAATATTGATTTAATTGTTTTATGAACAGGATTGAAATTTTGAGCTTCAGAGTCCTCATTCATATAAAATCCTGCAAATCGTTTTGCTCGTTTGATGTTTTCTGAAAGTTTTGCATCTGCCAAACCCATATTATAGAAAAGGGTTATTCCTTCAGATATATGGAACCAATCATCCTGCCTTGGAAATTCTTTATAAAGCTGATGATTGTAATCAATGGAATCTTTTACATAAGCAGACCCATTTAAAGTAATAGCCTGATAAGTTTTGAGGGCTGTCTCAAATAAATAATCACTTCCACCAAGGGCATACATTTCAGGCCAGTTGTAGAACATCTCATACACATCGTCATACGGACCAAGTCCATATGGGGTTCCGTCTTTCTGAGTGAATCTTTTAGCATACTTTGGTGCCGAAGTCTCAATTGTTTGCATCAATTGGCGCTGCATGATTGCCCAATCAGGATGTGGAGATTGCTTTATTGCTTTAATAAAAGCAGTGTTTTTTAAAAAGCCTGCAAAAGATTGTTCAGCCACAGATTTGGAATCCTGGGCTATGGTAGTAAATCCAGTGCTGATGAGAAAAATTAACAGGAGCCATTTAATTCCAGTAATATTTTTCTTATCCATTGGATTGCACATGCTAATTTTATTTGTTGTTGGTTTTCCGCCAGGCGGCAAAATCATTCTCTATTTCAGTAGTCCATTTGCCGTCAATTTGTCCGGGGGTATATTTTCCTTCTTTCAATCTTTGGTGACCGAACTGATCTTTTAATTGTACTAATTCGCCAGCCTTTACTACTTTCTCAACCAGATGCGGAGGGATAAACATTACACCATCCTGTTTACCAAGAACCACATCTCCCGGTACCACAGTGACCGGTCCGATGCGAATTGGAACATTAATTCCGGTGAGCATCATTTCCTGCTGATAGGATGGATGACTGCCTCTGAAGAATGAGGTGAATCCGGGTATAGTTCGTAAACCTTCTACATCACGTACTGTTCCGTTAAAAACAACACCATTCCCGGATTTGGTAATTATTGAGGTAGCAAGATTATCTCCAATAATTGGCCCGTCATTATGTTTTCCATAGGAATCAGCGACATAAACATCTCCTTTCTTCAACTGATCTATCGGCCAGGATACCATATCTCCTATCCGTCCTGCTTTTTTACCCTCTTTTTCCAGTTCTTTACGAATCTCAGGCCGTAAAGGCATGTATTGAGCACTCAAAACACGTCCAACTAAAACTTGTCCGGTATGGATGGTTTCCCAGCCTTGTTCCAACTGATGATGATATCCTTCTCCTTTTAAGACAGACCAGGCCTGTTCAAGTGTAATTGACTTTAGACGCTGAAGTAATTCATCAGAAACTCTGGGACGACCATCAGGAAAACGTTCCCCCTCCCATTTTGGGGTCAGAGCAATTAAGCTCGCTTTGCTCATAGCCACTTCCTGAGCATAAATCAGGCTGTTAAAACTTAATACTGAAATAAAAATTAAAGTGTATGTGAATTTCATTTCGTATGAGCTATTTCAATAATTCTCAATCAGGCAAAGAAAAAGCAACGTAAGCATCCGAAGATTTCGTTCTCATTTTTCCACCACCACAGGCAATGACAACATATTGTTTGCCTTTTATGCTATAGATCGCTGGATTTGCATAACCTCCGGCCGGGAGCTTGGTTTCAAAAAGTAGTTTTCCGGTCTTTTTATTGTAGGCTCTGAACATCTCATCGCTCGTTGCAGCGATGAAAACCAGGCCCCCAGCAGTAACTACCGATCCTCCCCAGTTTTCAGTACCTGAATGGATTCCTTTGGCTTTCATGTCCGGATGATCCCCCAGTGTTTCTTTCCAAACAACTTTTCCGTTGTTAAGGTCTATAGCCTGAAGAGTACCCCATGGCGGACTTACTGCCGGGTATCCTTCGAGGGTTAAAAATTGCTTGATTCCTCCCAGACGGTATGGAACTTCGTAGAATGGATGTTTCTTTTTCTTTTCAGCGATGTACTCCTCTTTTTGCAGGGCTTCATTTTTAAGCAGGTACGATGCGATGGCAGTTTTATCAGCCTCACTTAGGTTTTTGAAAGCTGGCATCATCCTTCTCCCGGAACTGATCAAATTTTTAAAGTCTATTGCTTTGTATTTATTGTTCAGATCTACCAAAGCTGGAAAATTACCAGAACCTTTAAGATCGGCACCATGGCAGCCGCTGCAATTTTTTGTGTAAAGGGAGGTGCCAGCTTCGAGATTGCTTTGCTGTTTTTTTACCGGCTTATCAATGCGGTTATCTGCTATGGTAACGATCCAGGGTAATTCATTTGCATTGATATACATTATCCCGGTTTCGGGGTCTACCGATGGGCCGCCCCATTCGCCACCGCCGGTGAGGCCGGGGAATACCAAAGTCCCCTCCAAACTAGGAGGCGTAAACATTGGGCCGCTTTTAAATGTACGGAAGCGCTTAACAAGTTCCTGATAGGAAGAATCCGGTATATTTTTATTGAGATCTGCCTCTGAAATGCCCTGTCTTGCAAATGGCGGTATGACTGTTGGGATTGGCTGAGTGGGTGAGGGTTGCTCACCATCCAGATCAGAATGAGCAGGTACCGGACTTTCTACAATTGGATAAACCGGCTTGCCAGTGACCCTGTCCAATAGATAAATATATCCCTGTTTACTGGTTTGTACCAGGGCATCTATCGATTTACCATCCTTTTTAACAGTAAGCAGGGCGGGAGCATTTGGAAAATCCCAATCCCATAGGTCATGGTGAATAGCCTGAAAATGCCAGATATATTTTCCGGTTTCGGCATTTAATGCCAAAATACTGTTCCCAAAAAGATTATCGCCTCTCCGTTTACCTCCATAATAATCTGCATTTGCCGTACCTGTAGCAGCATATAAGATTCCTCTTTTTTCATCCAGACTGAATCCACCCCAGGCATTCGCGCTACCCACATATTTATAGGCTTCGGGGTCTTCCCAGGTTTCATAACCCTTTTCGCCGGGTGCCGGGATAGTTCTGAAAAGCCATTTCAATTCACCTGTAAAAACATCATAAGCTCTGATATGTCCGGGAGCTGATTCTTCTTCTTCAGAGAGGCTGCTCCCCATAATGATAAGATCCTTATAGATCATACCGGCTGATGTAGAAGTTACTCTCAAATCACTGATATCCCTGTTCATTTCCAGATTGTCATGTAATGAAATCCGGCCATCTTTTCCAAAGCTGCTGATGGGTTTTCCTGTAGAGCTGTTAATACAATAAAGAGAAGATCCGGCAGTATAAAATATCCGGTTTTCATTGTTTTTGCCTTTATGTATCGCAATCCCGCGACAAACATTTAAACCATAACTTTGCTTTCCTGCATTGTCAATTAGCATACTTGGTGCCGGATCGAAAATCCATTTCTCTTTGCCGGTAGCGGCATCAGCAGCAAAAAGTTTCAACTGAGGAGATGTGCCATACAGAACACCATCAATGATCAATGGGTTGGTTTGGATCTGACTTGATTTATCAGCGTCTTTGGTATGGTAAACCCATGCAACCTTAAGCTTACCGACATTATTTGTATCAATTTGATTTAGCGGAGAATAAGCCTGCCGCTCTTTGCCTCCAGCATAAACATCCCATTCTTTATTGCTGAGATTATTTTGACATGAATTAAGTAAAGCACATGCTAAGAGTGATAAAAAGGTAATATTTTGCCCTTTTGACGATTTGAATATCATAAACTTATGGGGTTATTTGAGCAACTTAAATATTGTAGAACTTAACAGCATTATCATGAAACAATCTCTTTTGTTCTTTATATGGTCTGTTTTTGACGATCTCTTTAAGAATATTTACCCAGTTTTCAAGTTCGCTGCCTTTTAAGCACCATGGCCAGTCGCTGGCGAACATTACACGCGTTGGTCCGAAAATATCAAGGCAATGGTTTATGCCGGGGGCAAGAGTTTCAGCAGATTTTGGATATCCTGAGCTGACAGAGATAATGCCTGAAATTTTACAAACCACGTTTTTGTTTTCTGCGACAGTTTTCATCGCAGCAATCCATTCATTCGCATCATGATTGGCTTTACCACCTGTTATTGAGGGATCCAGAAAAGCTCTTGGATCCACATTCCCGCAATGGTTTACAAGAAATCTTGTGCCGGGACAGGTCTTGATAAGTTCGGCAATTGCAGTTAGCCTGGCAGGTGAAATAGTGAAATCCAAACTCAAATTCAGCTTGCCCAGTACTTCTACATTTCTGATTAACAGAGGATCTTTCATCTCTTCAACCGATCTGAATCCATACCTGATACCTTTAATATATTCAGAGCCTTTGAATTGTGTGATATAGTTTTCAAAATCCGGACTCATGAGGTCTGCACTGATAACTGCGGCAACTGTTGGATTAGATTTGTCCTTACACATCTCAATCGCATACAGCGCTTCTTCATGACGTCTGGCAACAGGTACTGCAACCTCCATGTAAACAGCTTTCACCATATTGACATTACGAACGGCTTGCATATAGGCCTTCATATCATAATTTCCGGGAACCGGCGGGGATGTCCAGCCTTTTCCAAACCGAATGAGGTCGGCAAGATGCTGATGGGTATCAATGATAGGAAGCAGTTTTGATGGATTTCTAAGAGTTTCAGAGAACAAAGAGCTGCCGGGAAGAGAAGCTAAAGCGAGGACTGAAGCTGATGCTAAAAATTTTTTTCTGTTCATTGTAATTTCTATTCATTTCTATACATTCATTCCGACCTGAAAATGAAGGTGGTTTTCTTAGTTACCAGAGATAAATAAGAATTTTCAATTTAATAAATATTCCAATAAATTTTAAGTAGGGATGTAATTTTAACGGTATTCCGGGAATATTTCTATGGCTTGTATTTTTATCATTCCGATATTTAATTCGGAATGATAGATGTCTTATTGCTTTGAGCAGGAGGGCTTTAGGTGTAATTTTATTTTTAAATTCAAAAATCACCGTTTGGGGGTATTATATACCTAATCCAAACTATACAAGGATTTGCTATCGTTTATCATAATATACTCAAT